>CAYXAN010000281.1:0-2929 GCA_964461705.1 uncultured Sarcina sp.
TCGAAAGGGCCAAGCAGGACGCAGAACTTAGGAGGCAGTATATGGACTTAGAGGACAAGCTGCGGCATGAACGAAACAGAGCGAGAGCGGAAGGGCTTCAGGAGGGGCTGACGCAGGGGGAAGTGAAAGGCGAATATCAGGGAAAAATCAGAACCCTGTCCGTTCTGGTCAAGGACGGTACCCTGCCGCTTGCGAAGGCCGCACAGCTGGCGAATCTGGACGAGGCCGGGTTCACTGCGGCAATGAACCTCCTGTCATAGTCCCCCACCTGCGCGGCAGGTGGCTTACGCCTTGCAGCCAGGCTCCACAGCTCCATGAAATCCAGGGAAACGCTTTCATCTGCGTTTCCACCGCCTCACAGCCTCCTGACCAGCTCCCAGGCAGTCAGCATCAGGTCGGAGGGCAGGAGCTTTCGCACAAAGCGCATGACAGTGGACACAGGCCCCGGCGTAGACACCGGCATACTCAGGGCGGCATCCGTCAATGCATGGCGCACCACATTTTCACAGGTTCCGGCAAACGGATAGCTTCGGATTCCACGATCTGCCCCTTTCCCTCCGGCATTGGCAATACCGATGAATTCCGTGTCCCTGATCCAGTACGGACACACTGCGGTGACGGAAATCCGCCGCGGCAGGAGCTCGATCCGAAGCGCGCGGCTGTAGCGATACAGAAAGGCCTTGGTGGCTGCATAAACATTCAGCCGGGAAAGAGGCATGAAGGCGGCGATGGAACAGATCTCGAGGATTCTCGCCCCCTCTCCCATGTAAGGAAGGCACACCTGCGTCACGTCCACGGCAGCCCGGCAGTTGAGATCGATCATTCTGTCCAGCTCCTCAAGCTCCATATCCTCCGTGGCACCGATCCTTCCGCAGCCTGCCGCATTGACCAGAATGCGCACGCTGACCCATTCCTGCTCCAGAAGGCTCTGCAGCGCCCTGATGGCCTTCTGATCCGTAAGATCATAGGGCAGAATGCGAAGCGGGATATCCGTCCATTGTGCCAGAGCACTCAGTCTGTCCTCCCTTCTTGCAATCACCCACAGCTCCTCCGGGCGTTCCTTAAAAAGCGGATCCTTTCCCTTGGAGGCCTGATCCAGCTGCCGGACAAATTCCTGCCCAAGACCGCTGGAGGCCCCGGTGATTACGGCAATGTTCTTCCTGTTTGAACTCATTTTCCTTTCCTCCGCCGCTCAAAACCACGGCAAATATGCCGCAATGACAGCGAACGCAAGCGCGGGCAGCATATTGGCGACACGAACCTTCCTGCCCAGGACGAGATTCATCCCCACGCAGAAGATCAATATGGAACCGACCATGGAAATGTTGTCCATGGCGGTGTCATTCAGAACCGGCTGCAGAAGTCCCGCAAAGGCGGTCATGATACCCTCGAAAACCAGAATGGGAATCGCCGAAAAGGCCGCGCCCTTGCCGAGCGTCGCCGTCATCACAAGGATGATGACCATATCCAGAACCGATTTCACTGCAAGCAGTGACCAGTCTCCGTATATCCCGTCCTGAATGGAGCCGACGACCGCCATGGCGCCGATGCAGATCGTAAGGGACGCGGTGACAAAGGCGTTCACAAAGGCCTTGTCCCCGGCATTGCCGGTTTTGACCTTGAGCCACTCACCGAAATTCTCAAATCCCGCCTCGAGATTCATTATTTCACCGATCAGGGTTCCCGGCACCAGGCAGAAAATGATCAGCATCGAGCCGCCGCCGGAAATCGCCCCGTCACTGATGCACAGCATTCCCTCCATTGCGCCAGCAATGCCGATGAAGATCACACAGATTCCGCAGGCTGTATGAATGCCCTCAATGCACCTTTCCGTCAGCAGATTCCCTGCAAAATATCCGATCAGACCACCGATGATGACCGCTGCCGTGTTGATTATGGCTCCCATTTCGTCCCTGTTCCTTATCCGTATTCCTCATGGAGATGAGGACGGGCTCCGATGTTCCTTCGTCCTGCCCTGCTGCCGTCAGAATGCGCCCCGCAATGCCGCCCGGCGTACAGCCCAACGCCCGGTCACCTCGGGTACACCTTTTCGAATTCCGTCAGAATCTCCCGCTGCCTCTCATCCATAAAGGCCATCTCCTGCTCTCTTAGATGATCAGGAATACCATAATACGCCTCCGCAATTCCGCCTGCAATGGCCGCAATCGTATCACTGTCCCCTCCGATGGAAACCGCACTGCGGATCGCATCCTCAAAATCCGCAGATTCAAGGAAGGCCTCCAGGGCCTGCGGCACACTTCCCTGACAGGACACATCAAAGGTATACTCCTCTCGGATCTCATCCAGGGTAAAATCAAGTCTGTAATAGTTTTCCTCCATATGATTCCGGATCTCCTCCTTCGTCCTGCCGGTACGTGCCAGAAAAACCGCAGAAGCCACCGCCTCAGCACCCTTGATGCCCTCCGGGTGATCGTGCGTTACCACTGTCACAAGACGTGCCGTTTCCTTCGCCTCGTCCAAATTCCTCGCAGCAAAGCCGCACGGACTGATCCGCATGGCAGCGCCATTTCCGTAGCTGTTGTACGGCTGCGGATCGGAGGCTCGAAGCCACCGCGCAAAGCTGCCGCCGTACCCGGCATTCGGATAGAGCCTTCCGAGCTGCTGCATGCAGCGCACGGCAAGCCCGGACAGATCGGAGCGGTCCTCCCTGCTTGCCAGAATCGCCTTCGCAATCGCCAGTGTCATCACGCTGTCGTCGGTAAGACGGCACTCCCCGGAAAAAAGCGTGAAATCCTTGCTCTTATGATTCTTCCATTCAAAACGGGATCCTACCGTATCCCCGATGATCGCTCCTAACATAACGCCTCCTCTTTTCCCATCCTCATCTGCTGTATTTCATTACCATATCATCCAGAATCAAGCGGGATGTACATCGAAATGTACATCCCGCCTCGAGCGTCACAATTTA
>CAYXAN010000282.1:0-2914 GCA_964461705.1 uncultured Sarcina sp.
TTAGGACATAATGTGGCAGAGGCTGCGGAAAAGTTCGGCTTTGGGGATGCATATGAGCTGGCGGGGTACCTGATGCACGACGAGAACGGACGCACAGCGATTATCAATATGAGCATGTGTCAGGCTGATATTGACGCTGTCATTAAGCTTCCGTATTCCGTTTTTATATCGGATTCCATTTATGCACAGACCGATACACCTCATCCGAGAATGTACGGCGCATTTCCCAAGGTGATCCGGGAATATGTTAAGGAGCGGAAGCTGATTTCTCTGGAGGAAGCCATCATGAAGATGACCTCTCTGCCGGCAGAGAGGATGAGCCTTGCGGGACGCGGAGTAATAGGACCAGGATACTACGCTGACATCAATGTGTTTGATCCGGAGACTTTTGCAGACCATGCGACCTATGATCAGCCCACACTTTTTGCCACAGGGTTGACAGCCTGCCTTGTGAACGGAAGGATTGCCTATCAAAACGAAGCAAAAACAGCGGGGAATTACGGGAAAGCCCTTCGTGTGAACAGAGGATAAACAATGAGTGATTATATTCTCAATGAGACAGAGGAAATCATCACGCCGTGCCTCATCTACTACCTGGATGCGGTGAAGAGGAATACGGAGGAAATCATCCGTGTGTCCGGAAATGTGGGAAGACTCTGGCCACATGTAAAGACGCATAAATGTATTAAGATGATCGAACTCTTGATGTCGTACGGCATCGAGCAGTTTAAGACAGCGACCATCGCAGAGGCAGAGATGGCTGCAATGGCAGGAGCCAAAAGGGTGATTCTTGCATATCCGTTGATCGGACCGAATCAAAAGAGGCTGATCTGTTTGGCCAAGGCCTATCCTGAAACGGTCTTTTATGCAATTGGAGATGACCTTGAGCAGATGAGACAGTTATCCAGACTCTGCGACGAGGAAGATTTCGAGATGCCGTGTCTGATTGATGTCAACACAGGGCTTAATCGAACTGGGGTCCCGTTGGATGCGGTAGTGTCCGTTTATGAGGAATGCGCTGCGATGCAGCACCTGAGGGTGGAGGGACTGCATTGCTACGACGGCGAACGGCACGAAAAGGAAGAACGTACCAGGGATGTTAAAGTAAAGGAAACGGATGCTGCTGTTTCGGTGATTGTCGATCGTTTGCGTGCGGATGGATATTCGTGTGAGATTGTTGTTGTCGGCGGCACACCGTCATTTCCTTGTCATGCCAGAGACGATGCGTGGTTTTTGTCTCCCGGAACCTCCTTCATTCACGATGCGGGCTATAAGAGCAATATTCCGGATCTGAATTGTGAACCAGGGGCAGCCGTGATGACTCGGGTTGTCAGCCATCCGGCACCTGGATATTTTACACTGGACTTAGGATACAAGGGCATTGCATCGGATCCGGAAGGGCAGAGAGGGTTCATTATCGGTTACGATGACGCGGAATCCGTCATGCAGAACGAGGAGCATTGGGTATGGCATCTGAAGGAACAGACGAAGGTTCCGCCGATCGGAAGCTGCTTGTACGTGATCCCCACGCACATATGTCCCACCTCGGCGCTGTATCCGGAGGTTCTTATCGCACAAAAAGGTGAAATCGTTGACCGATGGACGGTTACGGCGAGAAACCGTAAGATTACGTATTGAGTACAGTAAGATATAGCCTGGCTGCCTAAGAAATGGGTTTTCAAAGATTTTCCGGGCAGCAAAACAAGCAGCACAATCTTTTGGATTGGATAGATTCAAGGAGGAATCGCAATGGATGTTTATGAGGTAATGAAGGAAAAGGGAATTGTTCTGCCGCCTCCGCCGGCAAAGGGAGGGGTGTATACCCCTGTTCAAAGATTCGGAGAGGGAGACAAGCTGCTGTATTGCTCCGGCTGCGGATGCGATGTCGGCAATGGGGACAATGTAACAGGAAAGCTTGGAAAGGACCTTTCTCTCGAGGAGGGACAGCATGCTGCCTATAATTGTATGCTGAATTTGCTCTCCAATCTGAATGCGGAGATCGGCGATCTGAATCAGATCAAGCGCTTTGTCAAGGTGCTTGCATTCGTGAACAGTACGGACGATTTTGTGCAGCAGCCGCAGGTGGTGAACGGCGCGTCTAATCTTTTAAAGGATATTTTTGGTGAGGAAATCGGTGTTCCTGCAAGAACGGCAATGGGGACAAATGCTACTCCGGGCAATATTGCGTGCGAAATTGAACTTCTTGCGGAACTGAAATAGGCCGTTCAAGGAAAACATGAATGAAAGCTTCTGAGCTGCCCTCCTGAGGGAACAGCGCAGGAGCTTTTTTGGGAGATGGAGCATGTCACAGAATCGATATCTTATATCAATTGACGGGGGAACCACCAATACCAGAGTATACCTATGGCGGGGAGACCATTCTGTTGCGGATTGGACAGCCTCCGAGATGGGGGTGAGGAACACCGCTATCAGCGGGTCAAATGACGGATTGAAGCAGGCGGTGAAGGGAATGCTGCAGCAATTGCTGCAGCGCAATCATCTCGTCTGGGATGACATAGAAGGAATTTACGCGTCCGGAATGATTACGTCCAATCTCGGCTTGTATGAGCTTCCGCATCTGATTGCTCCGGCCCGTCCGGAGGATTTTGCCCGTGGGGTAAAGGAAGTGGAAATGAAGGATATTTGTCCGCTCCCCATCGGAATGATCCCCGGAGTCAAAAATCTGCGGGATGAGGATGTTGGTCTGCATAATCTTGGCGAGATGGACATGATGCGCGGAGAGGAGGCAGAGGCGCTGGGGATTGTGTCTGCATTACAGGTGTCGCAGCCGGTGGTTCTGGTGCTTCCCGGATCACATACAAAGTTTGTGTTCATGGATGAAAACGGAAGCATCCTTGGCTGCGTCACATCGATGACGTGAGAGCTGCTGCAGATCACAACGCAATACAGCATT
>CAYXAN010000283.1:0-2902 GCA_964461705.1 uncultured Sarcina sp.
GTGCGGCAGCATTCCGGACAGGGTCCCTGCCATTGCCATGTTTCGCGCTCAGGTTCTCGGAGATGTAAGCCACCTGCTGCAGGCAAAGCAGTGCATTTCCGAATCCGGTTCCTTTGCCAAAATTTTCAACCGGTAACATCCGATAAAAAAAAATTGCCCGGGTCCGGCATTTTTCCTGCCGGATCCGGGCAACGTTTCGTATCCTTCTTATTGTGCCTTGCTTCTTATTGTACCTTGCTTCTCATTATGCCTTGCTGTTGACGTAATTGATCAATCCCCCTGCATCAATGAGCCCCTGCATAAAGGGAGGAAACGCCTGTCCTTCGTAGGTCTTTCCCGTGGTTTCATCCGTAATGACACCGGTGTCAAAATTGATGGATACCACATCTCCCTTCCGAATCTCTTCGGCCGCTTCCCTGCACTCAATGATAGGCAGCCCGATATTGATCGAATTGCGGTAGAAAATACGCGCAAAGGTCTGTGCAATGACACAGGACACCCCTGCCGCCTTTATGGCGATGGGTGCATGCTCCCGTGAAGAGCCGCATCCGAAATTCTTGCCGGCCACAATGATATCCCCCGCCTGTACCTCCTGAATAAAGCTTTTGTCAATGTCCTCCATGCAATGCGCTGCCAGCTCAGACGGCTCTGAGGTTGCCAGATATCTTGCCGGAATGATCACATCCGTATCTACGTTATCTCCAAATCTGAATACTTTGCCCTTCGCTGCTTCCATGGCCTCTCCTTTCCATGAGCCACACTTATCGGTATGAACCCATCATCCGGCTGTCCTGTTATCGTGCAATCGCAATTCTTGGATCCGCAATCACACCTGCAATGGCAGATGCCGCCGCAGTTGCAGGACTTGCCAGATAAATCTCCGACGTGGTATCGCCCATGCGACCTACAAAATTACGGTTCGTGGTGGATACGCAGCGTTCACCGGCGGCCAGAATGCCCATATACCCTCCAAGACAGGGACCGCAGGTGGGCGTCGACACCACAGCACCGGCCTCCATGAAGATCTCAAGAAGCCCTTCCTTCATTGCCTGCAGATAGATTCTGTTGGTAGCAGGAATGATAATGCAGCGCATGCCATTTGCAATATGCTGCCCCTTCAGGATCCTTGCCGCCGCCCGAAGATCGCTGATGCGGCCGTTGGTACAGGAGCCGATCACCACCTGATCAATCGGAATTTCCGGAATTTCGTCGAAAGTCCGGGCATTCTCCGGAAGGTGCGGGAAGGAAACGGTCGGCTGAATTTCAGACAAATTGATCTCTATGGTTCTGTCATACACAGCATCCTCGTCCGGTGCAAAAATGACACCCTCTCCTGCGCCGTGCTCCTTCTCATAGGCAAGGGTCTTTTCGTCCACCGGAAAGATTCCGTTCTTTCCGCCGGCCTCGATGGCCATGTTGGAAATGGTAAACCGGTCATCCATCGACAGAGCAGAGACGCCCGGTCCGGTAAATTCCATCGACTGATACAGTGCTCCGTCCACGCCGATCCTGCCGATGATATGCAAAATGACATCCTTCCCGCTGACACAGGGAGACAGCTCCCCCGTCAGATAAAAGCGAATGGCCGACGGAACCTTGAACCACGCCTTTCCTGTTGCCATGCCGGCCGCCATATCCGTGGATCCGACACCTGTCGAGAATGCACCCAATGCACCATAGGTGCAGGTATGGGAATCCGCTCCGATGATCACGTCGCCGGGAGCCACCAGCCCCTGCTCCGGCAGGAGGGCATGCTCAATTCCCATCTGTCCTACTTCAAAATAATTGGTGATTTTGTTGCGCTTTGCAAACTCGCGGACACACTTGCAGTTTTCTGCAGATTTGATGTCCTTGGCAGGAACAAAATGATCCGGAACCAGCGCAATCTTATCCTTATCGAATACCCCTTCCTGATGAAAACGATCCATCTCCTTGATGGCCACCGGTGCGGTAATATCATTTCCGAGAACCAGGTCCAGATCCGCCTCTATAAGCTGTCCGGCCTTTACCTCGGGAAGTCCGGCTCTTCTGGCCAGAATCTTCTGTGTCATCGTCATTCCCATATGCTTATCCTCTGTGAAAAAAAGACAGGGAAGCTTGCTCCCCTGTCCTGCCATCATCACCTGCAAGCTGCATCATCCGTAAAAACTTCTTCCTGCAGCCATGATCCGGAACACACAAACATCAGTTGTTGATCAGCATATCCTTCTCATTGTTCCAGCTGTAAAGCTTGCGGATCTCAGCGCCTACCACCTCTGACGGATGCTCCGCAGCCTTCTTGCGCATCGCCTGGAAATGGATCTTTCCGTTCTTCATGTCCTGAATGAACTCCGAAGCAAAGGTGCCGTCCTGAATATCGGAAAGAACCTTCTTCATCGCAGCCTTCACCTCAGGAGTAACGATCTTCGGACCGGTTACATAATCTCCGTACTCTGCCGTATTGGAAATGGAATAGCGCATTCCGGCAAAACCGGACTGATAAATCAGATCCACAATGAGCTTCATCTCATGGATGCACTCAAAATATGCATTTCTCGGATCGTAGCCTGCCTCACACAGGGTCTCAAAGCCGGCCTGCATCAAAGCGCAGACACCGCCGCACAGAACAGCCTGCTCGCCGAACAGATCTGTCTCCGTTTCGGTCTTGAAGGTTGTCTCCAGAATGCCGGCACGTGCGCCGCCGATTGCCGCGCCGTAAGCAAGAGCCTTTTCCAGCGCCTTGCCCGTAGCATCCTGCTCGACAGCAACCAGCATAGGGGTTCCCTTGCCTGCCTCATATTCGGAACGCACCGTATGACCCGGAGCCTTCGGTGCAATCATGGTGACATCCACGTCAGCCGGAGGAACAATCAGCTTGTAATTGATGTTAAAGCCGTGTGCAAACATCATCATATCACCGGCC
>CAYXAN010000284.1:0-2900 GCA_964461705.1 uncultured Sarcina sp.
GAATCCGGACGGGAGAGACCCGCCATGGCATTTTCCTCGTCATTTTTGGAATCCACCGCCAGAAGAATCCCCAGCTCCTTATGCTCCTTTATATAATGCTGAAACTCCAGATAGAGCTGCGCATTTGGTGTTTCCTGACCGATCTCGATGTTTTCCGGGCCGTCATCTCCCACAACTCCGCCCCAAAGCGTATTGTCCAGATCCAGTACAAGTGCCTTCTTATTCCTGCCGTAAATGGATTTGATGATATTCGACAGATTATAAGCCAGCTCCGGAATGGCCGGCACTGCCAAAGCATACTTATACATGTGCCAGTAATAAGGATCTGCCCATCTGGAAAGACCATAGCAGGACGCCAGAAAATTAATGTCCTGCACATAAAAGCCGGAATGCTCCTTCGCGTATTCGTAGATTCTGTCGTTCAGCTGATTTGCAAAATGCAGCTTTCCGCGAGGATCCGACACATCCTTGTTGCCAAGCAGCCGATAAAACGGCTGTTCAAAATTGTTCTGAATCACCGGGCAGTGATACGTTGCCGCTATTTTGTCCCACATCTGAACATAGGGGGCGATGGTGTCCTCCAAAAGATCGGCAATCTCCTTCTTTGACATGTGAACCGAAGGAAAGCTCCGGATGTTGCGGCTGGATGTGTGAATGTAAATCAGATCCGGCTGAAATTCCGAAAGTGCCTGGTTGTCAAACATAACATCCTGCCAGTATTGAGCGTACTCGGATTCGTAAAAGTCCGGCTTGATCCCCGCATTCAAAAGGAACAGCTCCAGAATCTTCTTGATGTCACTCGTTGTGGAGCCGCCAAGGATGGCAATCCTTTTCGGGATCCGCTGAATCGTCGTATCCTCCAGCAAACGACGCCGGAGCGATTTCTTTTTCTGCAGAATCATTTCTGCGTCAAATGGATATTCCAGTTCTGCAAGCATTGCTCACCTCACACCCGTTCGCACTGAGTCTATTTCCAATGTGTTACCGTCGTTCCGTCTGCACAGATGGTCATGCAGTCAATCAGGCTCTTCGTTTCCTTGCTGTAGACCGCAACGCGAAGCCCTGCTTCGTCCGACACATAGCTTCCTCCCTGCAGGCATAAACTCTCCTCCGTATAGGTGGTATCTCCGCGGAAAAAGACATAGTCCGACGGCAGTCTCTCTCCTTCCGGATCAAGGAAGCCGGCAGCTGCCAGCTTTACACGGAGTCCTCCAACCGTTTCCTCATAGGTCAAGCCGGTCAAAGCTGTGGAAACCATCTGCTCCCTGATGATGCCGCCTTCGATCACCGCGATAAAATTCAACGAAGAAGCGGCGGTTTCCGCATCCTCCGAGCTGCTGTCATAGCCTGTTGATGCATTGACGCTCAGATTCAGCCCAAGCTCACGTATCCCCGCCGTGATATCCGCGGACAGCTCGTCCGTGGAAAGCTCGGAGCCCTCCAAAATATAAATCAAATCCCCATCCCGACGATAGGTGTTCAAAACCTTCATGGCCACATCCCCGCGTGTCACCGTGGAGATTGCCCTTGCCCTTTTGGTTTTCGCATACCGCTCGGAAACCTCATTCAAAACCGCAGCAATATCAGAATCACTTCGCCTGTCCGGAACATCCGCATAATTCTGACGGATATAGGCTCCCAGAAAGCTCGTGAGCTTCGATGCCCCATACATATTCAAATGGATTCCGTCCCAGAAATCCTGATAGCCATCCAGATAAAGTGCTTCCGGAAGCTCCAGAAAATTCAAAAATGTGACGCCGTTTTCTGCGGCAAGATTTGCAACTGCCTTCATGACAGATCTGCGTGCATTGAAACCATTTTCGTCACAGTCACCGTTTGCTGAACTGACGGGGCAGCTAAGAAACAGAAGCTCGGTGCCGTTTTCCTTGCAAAGATCAATAATCTGCTGCAAGTACTGCCTTGGTACATCCTGCAGCGTTGAATCCACATCGTAACGTTGAAACAGCTCGGCAGATTTCGACACCGTGCCCGAATACAAAACAGCGCCCAGGGTATCATCCTGATAATTGCCGCGCTCAAAATCCTCCGAGGTAAGCTCCTTCCAACGTGAATGAAAGGAATAAAAAGGAAGATAAAACTCCATCCGCTTCTCCTGCGGAATCAGGGCCTCAATCATCTCATATCTGTATGGATCATTCAGCGGCATCCGGTCTGTGATATAGTGCACAAAATTATCGCTGCGCACAAGCCCCGGCTCCTCCGCGTAGGTGACCTCAAGAACCACAAGCTCCGGATGATCTCTGGAAATCGCATCCTTCAGCAGATAGTAGCTGCAGGCCAGCGACTGATTGCCGCAGGCCAGATTATAGGCCGAAATCCCATATTCATCCCACAGCTCCACCGGCTGCACGCCGTTCTTCATAAGAGACGGTCCCACCAAAATGACATCAAAGGTACCCTCTTCATAACTATAGTAATCTGCAGAAAGCGTTTCCCCTTCCTTCGCCAGCAGAACCCGATCTGCCGCACAAAAGCCGGCGGCAGCAAGAAGCAGAAAAATAATCATGCGGAGTCCGCACAAAAAAAGCCTTTTTCCTGAACTCTTCTGCGGGGCACTCTGCAGCCTACTCTGCAAGCTCCTCTGTGTTCCCATTTGTGAGCTACGCAGGAATATATTTTTGACCTTATGCACGTTGATCCTTTCCCAATCCTTGCGCGGAGATTCCAAGAAAACCCGGGGAATTTACCGCTTCACAGCATAAACCCGGTGCAGGAAACGTTATAGCAGATTACGTCGTTTCCCTAAGCAACCGTTCTATTAGTCTAGCACATGGGAATCTGTTGCGACACGAAAGTTTCCACACCCTTGAATATTTTTGCACACAAAAAATGCCTAGAGCCGGAATCGAACCAGCGACACGAGGATTTTCAGTCCTCTG
>CAYXAN010000285.1:0-2885 GCA_964461705.1 uncultured Sarcina sp.
CTTTTGTTCTTCCTGATGACGGTTCTGTATATCAGCATGTGGATGGCCGTGGCAGAGTTCTTCTCCGTTGTGTGCAAGCATGCCGCCACGGCGGCTCTGGCCTGCATTGCCATCTGGCTGTTCCTCACCATGTTCCAGAGCCTTGTGGCCTCCGGCATCGCGGGAATGATCTACCCCACCGACGGATGGGCAGGACAGGCCAACATTCTCAAGTACTATGATCTGAACACCGCGCTGTGCAGGATTTCTCCTTACTATCTGTTCAGCGAGATTGTATCCATTGTCATGAACCCTAATGTACACTCCACCAGCATTGTTTCCATTCTGGAGAGTCAGGAGGGTGCGCTGACCAGCTACCTGACCTTCGGGCAGAGCCTTCTGCAGATCTGGCCTCACATTGTCGCCATGCTGGCTCTGACCGTGGCCGCATTCGGTGCCGGCTACATTGCCTTCATGCGTAAGGAAATCCGGGCATAGCCCTGCAAGACCTACGTCAGGAACCAGGACCGCTTCGGCAGGGCTGCAGACCTTCGTTGGAAACAATCAGCCCATGCGCCCCCGCCGGGTGTACCCCTGCAAAAAGGACGTGTGAAAAAACGAAAGTTTTTTCACACGTCCCTTTAAATTTCTGTCATGATCCTGCAGGATTCCTGTGCCCTTGCGTCGATTACTTCTTGCTGCCGCTGCTCTTGCTGCCGGCGTTCTTCGTTTCCGTGTCCTTTGTCTCTGTGTTCTTGGCTTCTGTATTCTTTGCTTCTGTGCTTTTTTTCGCTGTATCGGAATTCTGGTCCGAGCTCTTTTCGGAAGCTTCCTCGCTTCCTGTCGCCTTTTCAACGGTGCTCCGGATACCGGAGACGGTATCCTTCAGCTGCCCTGCCGCGTCATTCAGGGCGGAAATGGTGTCATTAAAGCCCTCAAAGTCGATGCCGCCGATGGAGCTCAGGGTATCATCCACGGAATCCGAGGTCTTGCTGACTGCCGAATTCAATGCTGCCGCCGTTTGGTTCAGCTGTGCCGTGATGGTATTCATCTGCGCTGCCACCTCGGAGAGCTGTGCAATGGTCGTGTTCAGCTCCTCAAAATCCAGCCCGTTGATTTGGCGGATGGCCTGATCCGCATCCTGTGTCGCCGTATTCATCGTGTTGACCGTATCGTTCACGTTGCCCAGCACGTCCTGAAGATCTCCCGCTGCCGCCTGAATGTCGGCAATGGATTCATTGATCCCGTCAAAATCAATGCCGGCAAGAGAATCTATGATTTCGCCCACATTGTCCGTATTGTCGGAGACCACCTTGTCGATATCGGTCACGGCGGAATTGATGCCGTCGATGGCCGTCCCGATTCCGCTCACCTGATCATTGACATTGCCGATCACGTCATTGACCTGCGAGAAGGAGGTATCAATCTGTTCGCCCACATCCTCCACAACGCCGTTCATCTGCAGCACCGTGTCATTGGCGGAGGACACCACCTGATTCACCTCGTTCACGGTGGTCTCCAGACCCTCGACCGTACTGTTCAGATTGTTCAGCAAAAGGAACAGCCCCGGTGCCACAGCAGCTACCGCCCCTCCGAACACAACCAGGAGGAGAATACTCCCCACGGCGGCCACCTTGTTGCTGCGCGAGCTCTTCTCAACAGACTTCGCAATTCTCTCCATCGATGCCGCCATCTCCGCCATCTGACGCGCTGCTTCTGCCTGTCCCTGATTTGCCGCTTCCTGACCGGTCACATCCCTTTTTTCCTCATCTGCCATGCTGTAGCCTCCTTTCTCCGATTGCTTTCTGTACATTTTGGGCAGCTCTTCTGCTGAATTCCTTATACTGCCGGATTTCCTCCTCTGTAAAGCCCTGAAACCGCAGCTCCTCAATATCGCGGAAGGCCCGGTCGAGAGCCTCCGTGACCTGCGCGGATTCCTCGCCGAAGCGTACAACGGTCACGCTCTTTCCTACGGATCGGTCTTCCTGTGCTTCCTTATCCTTCCGCTGCACCTTTTCCTTTCGGATCAGTCGTCTTCTTGCCAGCTTCTGCAGGCTTCCCGCAAGACTCCTTGCGGACCAGCCCGTGTAGCTGCAGATTTCCTTCTGCGTGGCCGCTCCGCCGGCAAGCCTCAGATAAAGAAGGATCTGCACCTCCTTTTCCTCCAGGTCATGCCCCTTCCGGATGCGCTGCAGCGAGCTTTCCAGCATTCGATCCTCATAGAAGTTCAGCGTGAACGGATTGTCCTCCATTGCCGGATCAATCCGCACATCAACCCGTCCCTGCCCCAGACGCTTTTTGGACTCCACCGGCGTCACAGCTCCGTCCCTGGCAAAATTCAGCAGGAAGGAATAGATCGCCGGACTTCGCAGAAGATACCCGCCCTCCGCATAAATGTCCTTGTAGAAACGGCTGTAATATTCAATGACATCCATCTTCATCCGGACGATGCGGCCGATGCTGGCGCCCCCCTGAGACACCAGCGATCCTTCGGTCTTAACATAATAATAAACCGGCACCTTCAGCACGTAAATCCGATTCGTATGAAGCACATACTCCATGTTGAAAATAAAGTCCTCCGCCCAGTTGAGCTGCGTATCCATGCGCAGCAGATGCTCCTCGACAATGCTGCGGCGGTAAAATTTGTTCCACAGCACGCCAAAATAGAAGTCTGCCGGACTTTTCATCATTTCATCCGCATACTCCTCCCCCGTCAGCAAGCCTTCCTCCTCGATGTCCCCCTTCTGCGAGAAGGTCTTGCCGATCACCCGATAAAAATCCGCAATCACCATATCGCACCCAGGGGTATCCTCCATGGCGCGGACAAACAGCCGGGTGGCATCCGGCGTAATCCAGTCATCCGCATCCAGAAACTGAATGTATTCCCCCCGGGCCTGTGCCAGTCC
>CAYXAN010000286.1:0-2875 GCA_964461705.1 uncultured Sarcina sp.
CTGTTGATACACGACAGTGAGTCTGCTGCATTTGCGGAGAGCTTCCACAGGCCGGATCTGCGGGATTCGTGTTATGTTTTTCTGAACAATTATCTGGGGAGTGCTTCCATCATTCAGGGAAAGCTCTATCGTGGAAATCATGGAAGAGGACAGCTTCTGGAACATATGAAGCTGATGCGCGGCGGACGTAAATGCTATTGCGGTCAATACGGCTGTGCGGAGAGCTACTGCAGTGCATACGGACTGAAAAAGATGTCCGGGATGCCGACCGAGGTTTTTTTTGAAAAACTGCGGAAGGATGACCCGGAGGCAGCAACCGTGTGGGATGAATATCTTGATTATCTGGCATTGCTGCTGCATAACGTGCTGATGGTCATGGATGTGGATATCATCATCGGAGGGCTGCTGCGCCGTTATATGTGCGACGCAGATCTGCTGACATTAAAGGAAAAGATTCGCACTCAGAGCGATTTTAATATTTCCGATCGATCCATCGCCTTTGAATATGTCACGGACTATCCTGCTGCACAAGGGGCGGCACTGTACCTGGTTCAGCATTTTATGAACGAATACGAACGTTAAAAGACAGCGCATTCAGCAAGGTTTTCTTACAGAAGCACGGGGGAATACGTTTATTCCCGGAAATTCATGTCTTCCCCGGCGATTGCCCGCAGAAAGGCGCGGGTTCGTTCTCTTTGCGGGTGTGCAAAGAATTCGCCGGAGGGTCCCTCCTCTGCAATCACACCGCCGTCCATGAACAGTGTGCGCGTGGAAATGTTCCGGGCAAAGCCAAGCTCGTGGGTTACCACCAGCATGGTGCGCCCCTCCCCGGCAAGCTGCCGCATGACCCCAAGAACCTCTCCGGTCAGCTCGGGATCCAGAGCGGAGGTGGGCTCGTCAAAATAAATGATTTCAGGATTCGCTGCCAGTGCCCTTGCAATGGCAACCCGCTGCTGCTGCCCGCCGGAGAGCTGGTTCGGGTAGTGGCTTATGCGATCCTGCATACCAACCTTTTCCAGTGCGGCCATGGCGATTTCCTCCGCCTTGACCTTATCCATTTTCCTTGCCACAATCAGGCCCTCGGTGACATTCTGCAGGGCAGTCTTGTTCAGAAACAGATTGTAGTTCTGGAACACAAATGCGGTCTTTTGACGGATCTCGGCGATTTCTCTGCGGGAAATGTGCGCCAGATCATAGCTTCTGCCGTCAAAGGTCAGGCTGCCGCTGTCGCTGGTCTCCAGAAAATTGAGACACCGCAGCAGGGTGGTCTTGCCGCTGCCGGAGGGCCCCAGAATGGCAATGACCTCTCCCTTCTCTACAGAGAGGTGAATTCCGTTCAGAACCTGCGTGGTTTTGTTGAAGCTTTTGTGCAGATCGCGAATTTCCAGCATGGACATGTTGTTTTCCTTTCTAAAGCGGCTCCATATTCGTATTCCTGTCTGCCCCGGAACGCCTTCCGGCGCGGAGAGCGTCCTTATCGGTGCTGCTTTGCCGTTGTACTGCGCGGACTCGTTTCCCGAAGGATGTCTTCTCAATTATCGCTTTCCATAGGAGCCCAGCTTCTTTTCCCCCATGCTCTGCAGCTTTGTCAGCACCGTGGAGAACATAAGATAAATCGCAGCCACCTCCAGATACAAGGCCAGCGGCTCGTAATAGACGGCATTGATGCGCTGCGTTGTCATGAACATCTCTGTTACGGTGATGTTGGCGGCCAGGGAGGTGTCCTTCACCATGGAGATCAGCTCGTTGAAAAGAGTGGGAAAGGCGGTGCGGAGCGCCTGAGGCAGCAGGATGCGCCGGACGATCTGCCGCCAGCTCATTCCAACGCAATAGCCGGCCTCCATCTGGCCGGAGGGAACCGCCTCCAGAGCAGCCCGCATGGTTTCGGCCGCATAAGCTCCTTCATTGACCGCAAACACCAGAACCGCCGCGGGAAAGGCGTCAATGAGGATTCCTACGCGGGGAAGTCCGTAGTATACGACAAAAAGCTGTACCAGAAGGGGAGTTCCGCGGATGATCCAGATATAGATCCGTGCCAGCTGCCTTAATATCCGGACATTTGCAAACTGCACCAGAGCCGTCACCGTGGCGATGACAAGACCCAGGGCAAAGGCCAGCAGGGTCAGCGGAATGGTGTAGAGAAGTCCCGGCAGAAGGATTCGGGGAAAGGATTGTATCAGAATATTCAACAGTCGTTCGTCCATGATTTCCTCCGAAGTGACATGATCGGTACGGATTTCAGTATAACAATTTATGTTTGTTCAGCACAGGACGATTTGAGCCGATCTATAGTAGAATAGATTGGTTCGTTATGAATTTCAAGGATTGCCGGAGCGCAGCAATCCGCTACTTAAGAGGATGCTATGAAAAAAACGATCGATAAGCTGGAGGGAAAGAAAATTCTGATCTGGGGCTACGGCCGTGAGGGCAGGTCCACGGAGAAATTTATCAGGGAATACTGTCATCCTGCTTCTGCAGAGGTTTATGAGGGACCTCGTGAGGGCGTGGAGGATGAAAAATACGATTACATTTTTGTAAGTCCCGGCATTTGCTATGAGGAGGACGCACCGCTCTTTCAAAACACAAAGTTCACTTCACAGACCGAGCTTTTTCTGGAAGAGTTCGGGGCGCAGACCGTAGGAATTACCGGGACGAAGGGAAAGTCCACGACAAGCGCCATGCTTTACCGTGTGCTGGAGGAATGCAGCGAAAGGAAGACCTTCCTTATGGGCAACATCGGGAAGCCCTGCCTTGACTACCTGGCGGAAATGGACGAGAACTCCGCCGCGGTTTTTGAAATGTCCTGTCATCAGTGCCAGAGGCTGCAGGCCAATCCGCATGTTGCCGTGTTCCTGGATCTGTATGAGGATCATCT
>CAYXAN010000287.1:0-2859 GCA_964461705.1 uncultured Sarcina sp.
TAGAGGACAAGCTGCGGCATGAACGGAACAGAGCGAGAGCGGAGGGGCTTCAGGAGGGGGAAGTGAAAGGCGAATATCAGGGAAAAATCAGAACACTGTCCGTCCTGGTCAAGGACGGTACCTTGCCGCTCGCGAAGGCCGCACAGCTGGCGAATCTGGACGAGGCCGGGTTCACTGCAGCAATGAACCGCCTGTCATAAATCACCACCCGCACAGCGGGTGTCTTACGCCTTGCAGTCAGGCTTCATAATTTCATGCATTCCAGATTCTCATCGCTGTGCTCGATCTGACGGGAAAAGCTGTGGGTCAGACGGATCATGGTGTCGACGTCGAAGCTGCCTTCCTCCCGTTCCGCATGGATGCACATAAGGAGCACCAGCCGCAGACTTCGCCGCCGCAGGCGCTCCACGCTTTCCATCCCCGCATAAAAGGCATCAATGGTATAGCGATACACCAGATAAGAGGCAAATTTCGCAAACAGCGGCCGCAGCAAAGGATCGTACCGTTTCCGGAAATCCTTCTCGCGGGCTGCAATCTGCGCATAATCCCTGCAGATTGCCCCGATGCGCTCCGCGCCCTCCGTGTCCAGAATTTCCAGTCTTGGGATTCGCTCCAGCAGCTCCGCATCCCGGCTTCCATCCGGCAGAATTTCATCGAGGCATGCCTCCTTCACTGTATGATCGTCTGCCAACGTGCGCAGTGCCCGCAGCATCTCGTCCCGCAGCTGCAGAATCTCTGCAAGGCGGTTCTGATCCTCCGGCGTCAGCGTTTCCCAGGGCTCCTCCTCGTCCTGTGCCTTCACATAATGAGCCGGCTCTTTCCCGGTAAACAGCAATCTCCCGACCTCCATGCAGGAGAGGCTTAAATCAATCTGCTCGTAGTTTCCGATCCCCATGTAATACCGAGGATATTCCTGGCACGTTTGGGACAGTCCCTCCTCGCCGAGTGCCGCACAGATTTCGCATAGCTTATCCTCCCGCAGGAAGGGACAGCGGCCGTTCTCCTCAAGAGGAATGTATTTGACTTCCCCCTCCTCCTTCAGCAGGCGGTTCAGCTTCCTTCCAAGCTCCCCCTCCTGCACCCGGTAGTAATAAAAGGTATCCTCATCCACGTCCACCTCCCAGTCCTTACAGCAGGTGTCCGGGCAATCCTTCGCAAGACAATGAAAAGCTTCATAATAATCCGGATATTCGATCTGCATGCCGCATGCCTCCCTGTGTTCTTCATGTAACGCAGCTGTCGCCGGCAGCGTAGTACATTTGCTGAAGCTCAATGCGGCTTATACGCACTGAATGCCGACGGAATGGAATACCGCCGGTCCAGCTCCTCCTGCGTTGCCCAGATAATCCCCTTTGCCTCCGGAAGTCTCGGAAGGCGAATTTCATATCCTCTCATCTGCCATTCAATGTGGGAAAAGATATGCCTTGCCTCCGGAAGCTTCTGAACGGTCAGCTTCTCCTTTGCCTCCAGCGGTTCCGACACCTTCCCCGGGATGGCCGGCAGCTCTTCCTGCAGCCCCGGCAGCAATTGCTGCAAAATGGTCGGCAGCTCCTCTCTTCTGCAGTATCCCTCGACATTCGGAAATTCATACAGTCCCGCCAGGAGTCCCTTTCCGGAGCGTCTGCGGATGGCAATGCGGTCCTCAAACCGAAGAATGAAAATCGTGCGCTCCTCCGACCTGCGTGCTTTTTTCTGTGCAGCGACCGGGAACTCCTGCTGCCTCCCGTGCCGCTGCGACAGGCAGCGTTCCCTCCACGGACACTGCGCACACATCGGTTCTCCGTTCGGAAGACAAATCCCCGCCCCCAGATCCATCAAGGCCTGATTGAAATCTCCCGGGCGCGCTCCCGCCGCCGCAATCCGTTCCCTGTAATACGCAAGAGCCGCTCTCCGCGCTTCCGCACTTTTGATCTCCTCACCGCACTCCGTCATGCGGGCATATACCCGCAGCAGATTCCCGTCCAGAGCAACCTCCTGCCGCTGAAAGGCGATGGAGGAAATGGCCGCGGCGGAATACGGCCCGATTCCCGGCAGCTTTTCCAGCTCCTTTGCCTCCCCCGGCATCCTGCCGTCATAATCCTCCATGATCCTCACCGCCGCCCGGTGAAAATTCCGCACGCGGGAATAATACCCAAGTCCCTCCCACAGCTTCAGACAAACCTCCTCCGGCGCGGCCGCCAGGGAAGCAATGTCCGGCAGCTCCTCCAGAAACCGCAGGTAATATTCCTTCCCTGCCTCCACCCGGGTTTGCTGCAGTATAATCTCCGACAGCCAGACATGATACGGCGTCGGATCCTCCCTCCATGGAAGAATCCGACGATTCCTGTCATACCAGTCCAGCAATTCCCCTGTCTGCGCTTCGTAATCTGTCATTGCCATCTCGCTCATCTTTGTGAAACGGAGCATGTGCCGCCGGATACTATAATGTCGGGGGCAAAAGGCTTTTGACCCCAATGATCTCCGGATTGCTGCGCGCTACTCCGTATCATACAGAAACCGCTCCGCTTCCTCATATGCCGGAATCTGTACGGCCTCATATTCCGCGACAAGCTCTCTGGTTTCTGCGAAGACCTCATGCAGGTTTTCATCTGTCACCTCGCACTCTCCGGCCGCCATCGACTGACAGATGTCGTAATTAACCTGCGGATCAAAATGCACCGTATCCATGTAACGATTCAGATCTGTCACCGTCTCCGCCTGATTCTGAAAATCGAAAAAACGCACGTTGTCATAGGACAGGAGCGTTTCCGCCACCCGCTCCTCATCGTAGAGGTACACCTCCTCCAGTCCGTTCCGCACGGCATCGTCCCACCATATCATGGAATAGGGCGGAAGAAAGAAATAAAACTGCGTTTCCGG
>CAYXAN010000288.1:0-2854 GCA_964461705.1 uncultured Sarcina sp.
TGGGCAGCGCAGCATTTTTTGCCCCGCCGATCTCCACCTCTCCGGAGAGAGGATTTCCGCCTTTCACAACGTAATGCACCATGTACACAGCTCCCAAATACGGCAGGATACCTTCCACCGTTCCTTGCAATAAATCCGTAACAGAATAAACCCACGGTCACATTCCGTCAAGCAGTGACACATCCTGTGCCTTTGGGTCTAAGGAAATGCTGATTTCATCAGCGCTTCCTTAATTCACATAATTCAGCGGGTTCACTGCGGTTCCGTTCACGCGAATCTCAAAGTGCAGATGCGGTCCGGTACTGTTGCCGGTATTGCCGGATCGGGCGATGACCGTTCCCTGAGACACCGTCTGTCCGACCGAGACCAGAATCTTGGACAGATGCCCGTACCTGGACGTGACGCCGTTTCCGTGGTCGATATAGACCACATAGCCATAGCCGGACTGCCATCCTGCGGTTGTCACCCTTCCGCCGCTGGTTGCCATGACGGAGGTTCCGGTTGCAACGGCAATATCAATTCCCTTATGGTTGGTGCTTGCCCCGGCCTTCGGTGCGGAACGCCCTCCGAAGCTCGAGGAAACCCGCCCGTATACCGGCCAGATGTAGGTCGGCGGATTCTTCGTGCCCACCTCAATGATCTTCGGCACAGCATCCACGGTGTTCTCCTGCTTCACAATCTCGCGGCTGAGGATCGTATCGTCACGATAATTCACCAATGCGACCACACGGCGGTGACCGGCACTCCCCTCCTGAATCACCTCGGACTGATCCGTATACCATTCATCATTTTCCTTATAGATGGTATCCGCCCAGTAATCCTCCTCGATATATTCCTGATTGGTATAGAGCACGGTCAGCTGAGCCTCCGCCACCGTAACGCTGAGGACATCCCCGGGTCGAATGACGGCATCGGAGCCGGAAAGCCCGTTGATGGATACCAGCTGCTCGGTGGTCAGGCCGTATTGCTGCGCAATGGTGGAGAGGGTGTCACCGCTCTTCACCTCATAGGAGGAGCTTTTGGAAATCTCACCCGTCACCATCGCCTTGGCGTCCTCCAGTGAGGTTACCAGATTGGCCGGCAGATAGGTTTCCGAAATCTCGATCTTCTCACCGAAATCAATCTGCTGCAGTCCAAGGACATAGTCCTCAAAGTCCATCCCCACCGCCGGCGTGACATTGTCGAACAGATCCGAAAAGGCCTGCTCGATCCCTGCCAGAGGAAGCTGATTCTGCTGCTCCTTTTTTTTCTCCTGCTCGCTGGTCGTCAGCACCTCGTAGGTCAGGGCATTCACCTCCCGCGAGGTATCGGCCTTGATGTTGACAACATAGGTCTTCTCCGGATCATATTGCTGCAGCACCTCATTCAGCAGCTCCTTGATGTCGTCCACCGAAGCCATGTTGACAATGCTCTCCCCGATCTTTACGGAATAGCAATGCTGCAGACTCAGCAGCTCATAGGTGGACAGCACCGTTTTCATCCGGCTTACAATCTCGTCCTCACTGTCCGTAAAGCCCCAGGACACGTGCTTTCCCTGCAGCTCCATTTCGGCATCAACGAAAATCATATCGCTGCTGGTACCGGCAATCTCCTGCCTTGCAATGCGATAGCAGCGCCGGGCCTCCTCCTCGGAATCCACAACGCCGACCTCCTCGCCGTTCAGCAGCACCGTAATAAGATTATCCTCCTGCTGCAGAAAGGAGACGAAATTCGGGAAAAATAAGAGGCTGACGGCCAGTACTGCAGTACAAACCGTCAGCGTCCAGAATTCAGTTTTTTTACTGCGATGGAATAACAAGTATATCATCTGTAAACAGATCGTCTTTCAGCGAAAAAGCATGTCAAGAATACCGCAGGCATCCAGTACCTCCACTGCTGTCCCAAGCAGCACCAGCACCAGAATCAGAATCTGAATCCACGTGACCTGCTTCTTTCCCGTCTTGCCCAGCTCCTCCAGCTGTTCCTTGATCTCCTGTGTCTGCTGCTTCAGAAGCTGATCGGTAGCCGCCTGCACGTTGCGGTAAACACGTACATTTTCCTTATGGGCAAAATCATCCGACTGCTGCAGGAGGTCTGCGATCTTCTGCTCGGACTCGGCAATGGAGGCCGTGACCTGCTCCTTCAGCTCCTTGGACGAATCCTCCACCTGCTGCTTCGATTCCGCATGCATCTGGACAAAGTTCACATCCCGCAGCGCGCTGCTGTTCTCCGACAGTGCCTGGGCAGAGGCCTTCATCACATCCTGCACGCCCTTGGTGGTTTCCAAGCTCATGCCGCGCAGCTCGTCTACCAAGACGCTGTTCTTGCTGTAGAGGTCCTTCAGCTCCTCAATCTGCTGACGGTAAGCCGCCACCGTATCCTTGAGGGTGTCCACCTCTGCCGCCTGTGCCTCTTCATTGGCACGAATCATATCATCTGCCGCAGCCTCTCCCACTCCGGTGGACTGCTGAATCTTCCTCTCAAGCTCCTCGATGGAGTGCTCCTCTTCCTGTACCTCTTGCATAAACTGTTCACCCATGGGCACGGCTCCTTTCGAATCGGCGTAATCCGTGTGTATGATACCATCATTCCCCGTGATTTACAATGAATGGAGGCGGGATTCGCTTGGTAACTTTGCACGAACGCCTTGTTCCCGCGTGCATCTTTTTGTCTGTTTTTAACATATATTCAAGGTTTGTTCATATTTTGTTCACATCGGAATAGTACATTGTATTTATCGAAGAGAGCAACAGTTTGATGATTTTTTCATAATAAGCCCGGGCATCGAAAGATGTCCGGGCACTCCTCTTTTTCCTAGACTTTCATGTTCTGAAAAGCCCTTCAGGACGGATCGCTCTCGGCGATCTCCTGAATT
>CAYXAN010000289.1:0-2846 GCA_964461705.1 uncultured Sarcina sp.
CAATCGCAATAGCGGTCATGATCGGATGCTTTTTTACACTGCGGATTTTTATTTTATTATCCATGGTTTACAAGATCTCTCCTCATCTGTAATCAGCCCGAACCATCATTGATGAACAGCAGGCAGCTCATACTCAAGACAAACCTGTTGTATTATCCTCTCAAATCAGCATTTTTGCAAAAAGAGTTCATTCTTTTGATAATATCTGAATTTATCTATTGCTTCTCTGTAAATTCGACTCACTTACAAAACTTTTCTTTTTTCGTAAATCTCAGTCGGCAGTGTGTCCCATTCCCGGACACCTCCGCCAGGACCCGTCACCGGCCGACGTCTGTACAGTAACTCCTCTTTCGTTTTATAATCGTAAGCACCTTCGGTCTCTGCCGAACAGGCCGTCCCGCAGAGCACGGGGAAATACGGAAAACACAGAAGATATGCATGCAGAAGGAATCCCGATGAAGATTACACAGATTTTTGAAGAGCGCGAGGTTAGCCACTCCCTTGAGGTGTTCCCGCCCAAGACCGATGACAAATATGCCGCTGTGGAGGAGGCCGCACGGAAAATTGCCGCCCTGCGCCCGGCCTTCATGAGCGTCACCTACGGAGCGGGGGGCGGGACCTCAAAGCACACCGCATCCATTGCCGCCGACCTGCAGAACAAGTACGACACGCCTGTCCTGGCTCACCTGACCTGCGTGTCCTCCACCCGGGCGCATGTACAGGAGATGCTTCAGGTCTACAAGGAGCACGGAATCGAGAACATCATGGCTCTTCGCGGGGATATCCCCAAGGAGGGACGCACGGTCTATGATTACGACCATGCCAGCCAGCTGATCCGCGACATCAAGGCTGCCGATGAAGGCTTCTGCATCGGGGCCGCCTGCTACCCGGAGGGGCACGTGGAATGCGACAGTCCTTCCGAGGATATCCGACATTTGAAGGAGAAGGTGGAAGCGGGAGCGGATTTTCTCACCACGCAGATGTTCTTCGACAACAACATGCTCTACAACTTCCTCTATCGCGTGCGGGAGGCCGGCATTCAGGTTCCGGTGCTGCCCGGCATCATGCCCATCACCAACAAGAAGCAGGTGGCCCGCAGCGTCGCCCTGTCCGGCTCCACCATTCCGCCCCGCTTCCGCATGATGGTCGACCGCTTCGGCGATGACCCGGCCAAGATGAAGCAGGCAGGCATTATCTATGCCACCGAGCAGATCATCGATCTGATTTCCAACGGCGTCACGCACATTCACGTGTATTCCATGAACAAGCCGGACATTGCCGCCGGTATCATGAGCTCCCTGTCCGCCATCCTGGACTGCAGGCGATGACGCGCTATGAGGCGTCGGGGGACAGTATCCTTGTCTCCCGAGGGGAAACCGCCCGGTATCTTGGCTATCGCGGCATTGCACCGAAGGGGCCTGCAGCAGACCGCATCGAGGACTGTATCGCACAGCTTCAGGCAAAATGCCGCCCCAAGGCGATATGGGAATGCTTCCCTTTGAAAATGGAGGAAGCTGCCGTGCCCGTCCTCTTTCATATTCAGGACATGACCTTTGCCAGCCGGGATCTGGCACGCAATCTTCAGGGCTGCCGCCGCATTGTCCTCATGGCCGCCACCATCGGCGCGGAGGCCGACTTTCTGATCCGGCGCGCAGAGGCCGCCGATATGTCGGATGCCGCGATCTTCCAGGCCGCCGGCGCCGCGATGGCAGAGGCCTGGTGCGATGAGGTGAACCGGCGGATCACCACGGCGGCAAGCAAGGCCGGTCTTTATGCAAGACCGCGGTTTTCCCCCGGCTACGGGGACGTCCCCCTGTCTGTACAGAAGGATTTCTCCTCGCTGTTGGATATGCCGCGAAGCTGCGGCATATCCCTGACAGATACGTTCTTAATGGTGCCCAGCAAATCCGTTACGGCCTTCATCGGTCTTTCGGAGCAGGAGACCCCCTGCATCCCGGCGGGCTGTGAGGTCTGCAAGGCCCGCACAGGCTGTCGGTACCGGCGCTGAGGAAATTGCTGCTTCGCAGCCGGGATCCGGCGAGGGAAACGCTTTAATCAGCGTTTCCCTAAGGAAAAGTCCGGCAAGGAAAGCACTGACCCATCCCATACGAATTCAGAAAGGACGATACGATGACAAGACCCGATCTTCGAGAGCTTCTCGGCAGGCAATGGCTTTTCTGCGACGGTGCCACGGGCACCTATTTCCAGTCCCGGGGACTGCGGGGCGGTGAGCTGCCGGAGCTGTGGAATCTGACGCATCCTAAGATCGTCTCCGATCTCTATACCGGCTTTCTGCAGGCCGGCTCCAACATCATCAACGCCAACACCTTCGGCGCCAACGAGCTCAAGTATCCGGAGCAGCTGCAGGAGGTCATCTGTGCCGGGGTGGAGCTGGCGGTCAGAGCACGTGCCGCCTGCGGCAGGGAGGCGGATGCCTGGATCGCACTGGATGTCGGCCCCACAGGGAAGCTTCTGGAGCCCCTGGGAGACCTGTCCTTTGAGCACGCGGTGGAAATCTTCTCAAGGGTCATCCGCATCGGGCGGGATGCCGGTGCGGATCTGGTTCTCATTGAAACCATGAATGATACCTATGAGCTCAAGGCCGCCGTACTGGCAGCCAAAGAGAGCTGTGAGCTGCCGATCCTTGCCACCACCACCTTCGACCGGAACGGACAGCTTCTGACCGGAGCCGGGGTAGAGGCGGTGGTTCCCTTGCTGGAGGGCCTTCGCGTGGACGCCCTCGGCGTCAACTGCTCTCTCGGTCCCCGCGAGATGAAGTCCATTGTGGAGCGCTTGGTCCATGCCGCCTCCATTCCCGTCATCGTCAACCCCAACGCCGGTCTTCC
>CAYXAN010000290.1:0-2846 GCA_964461705.1 uncultured Sarcina sp.
CCCGAAAGCCGGCGATAAAGCGGGCTGCAATATAGGGTGCCCTGCCCTCCACCATGCCAAGGGAGATGGTGCCGGAGAGGCCGCTTTCCATGTGCGCCAGATCGGCTCTGGTCTTGTCCGCCAGCGTCAGCATCTGATTGGTGCGGTGCAGCAGCAGGCTCCCCGCCTCCGTCAGCTGCAGGTGACGCTTTCCCCGGATAAAAAGCTGTACGCCGAGATCCTCCTCCAGCGCTTTGATCTGATTGGACAGGGGCGGCTGACTCATATTCAGCTTCTGTGCCGCTCTCGTAAAGTTCAGCTCCTGTGCCACCACGGCAAAATATTTCAACGAGCGGAAATCCATGTACGTTCCTTTCTCACTGTGAAACCGCCTGCAGAATCCGCCGGGCGATCACCTGCATTCCTGCATTGTTCGGATGGCAGCTCACCGCCTCCTTGCCGCAGGTATGTGCCGTACCGTTCGCGTCGCAGGCCAGCTCATTTCCGAAAACATAAGGGGATGCGGAGGTTGTAACGTAGGGCTGAACGGAAATGTCCGAAAGGTCCGCGTAGCTTCGTCCGCTTCCTTCCGCGCATTGCAGCTTCACTGCTGTCTGTACATCACAGTTCCAGAAATTGCCGACAATCACCAGCTTCGCATTGGGTGCCTTTTTGTGAATGTATTCGATCAGCTTCGGAAAATCCTCCGCAAAGCCGGCAGGGTCCGGAATGGCGTTTTCCCCCAGCTGAATACTCACAAGCTCCAGCTCCTCCGACAGATACGGGTCCAGAAGATACAGGACCGATTCCCTTTCCCCGCTGCAGATTTCCCAGATAGCATAGTTCAGGGCCGCGCTCTGAAAGCCCTGCCCCTTTTGCGAAGCCTCTGCGGATAAGCCGGAGGCCACAAGGTGGTAATAGTCCTTTTCGATGCTGGTGGCACCCATTCCCATGGCATCCGGCCAATAGCTTTGCCTTGGATGCAGCGTGATGCTGTTGCCGATGGCCAGATAATCATAGCCTGAGCCCGGCCTCCAGAAGCCGCTGGTTATCACCAGAATCAGGTACTGGTGATCGGAGGCTGTGAGCATGGGAAGCGTCATGGTCACGCCGTCCTGCGTCACTGCGGTCGGCACCTTGTAGTACACGCCGCTGCCGGTATCGTAGAAGGCCTGAAGGCTCTCCCCCTCCCGCAGCGTTCTTCCCGCCATGGCATCCTTAAGCGTCAGGCTGACCGCAGCCGTTGCAGTTCCGTCTGCCTTCTGCCCGGCCGGCAGCGTGAAGGTCACATTCCAGATACTGGCGCTCTCCTGCCCCCCGGCCATGCTGAGGTACCGCACTCCCGTATCGGTCTCGGATGCTCCGTAGTCAATGATCCTGGTTCTGTCGTTGTTGAGCACCGTAAAGAGTCCCTGCTCGGCGGCCGCTGCCTGCTCCTGCGGTAAAAGAGAGACGGCCGCGGTCGGAACTGCCGCTGTCTTGGCTGTTGATGTCTTCGTTGCTGATGCCTTCGTTGCTGATGCCTTCGTCGCTGCCGTGTTCTTGTGTTCCGACGCAGTCTTTCCTTTTCCTGCGGCAGCATGGCCTGTCATCGGAGGCTGCAGCATGAGCGCTCCCGCAAGAAGCAGGGTCAAGGCACATCGCCGAACAATTTGCTGTCTGTTTCTCGTTATCATCTTTCTCCTGATTTCCGTAAACGTAAAAGCAGCAGGCCCGGCCGATATTACATCCGCCAAGTCTGCTACTGATTGTAGTTGAAAATTTCATGTGATACAAGCATTCCCGATTGCCGGCACCGGTTTCTCAGTTGCCGACACCGGTTCCCTTGTTGCTGAGCCGAAGCCGCGTCAGTGCCCTTGCCATGGCTGCCTGGGTCATGTGATATTCGCGCATGCTCTGATGCTGGCGCATTCTTTCCTCGGCCCGCTCCAGTGCCTCCTTTGCACGCCGGATATCCACCTCCTCCGGGGTTTCACAGGTCTCCACCAGAACCGTCGCCCGGTTGTTTGCAAAGATCATCGATCCCACGCCGGCAATGCCCCGCATCCAGGTGCCGTCCGGCTTCTTAACGGCCAATTCACCGGGGTACAAAGCTACAATGGATTGACAATGGTGCGACAAAAAGGAGGTAAGCCCATCCACCGTATTCACTATGAGACATTCTGCGGAGCCCTCATAGAATGTCTTCTGCGCCGCAAGCACGCGCAGATAAAACTGGCTGGATTCTGCCATAGCTGCCTCCCATCTACACTTCCTGTGCCTTCTTCACCACATCGTCGATGGTTCCGCAATTGAAAAATGCATTCTCCGGATACTGATCCGCTTCCCCGCCCAGAATGGCCTCGAAGCCTTCGATGGTTTTTTCCAGCGGCACATACTGCCCCGGAATACCGGTGAACTGCTCTGCCACGGAGAAGGGCTGCGAAAGAAAGTTTCGAATCTTACGGGCGCGAAAGACCGTCTTCTTATCTTCATCCGAAAGCTCTTCCATTCCAAGGATGGCAATGATATCCTGCAGCTCCTTGTACTTCTGCAGGGTCCGAAGAACCGCCTGTGCGGCCTGATAATGGCGTTTTCCCACCACGCTCTCCTCCAAGATACGTGAGGAGGACTCCAAGGGATCCACGGCGGGATAAATTCCCTGCTCCACAATCTTACGGGACAGCACCGTGGTGGCGTCCAGATGCGCAAAGGTGGTCGCAGGTGCCGGGTCCGTCAGGTCATCTGCCGGGACATATACAGCCTGTACAGAGGTAACGGAGCCGTTCCTTGTGGAGGCAATGCGCTCCTGCAGCTCGCCCATTTCCGTCGCCAGCGTCGGCTGATAGCCGACCGCGGAGGGCATGCGTCCCAGAAGAGCCGAAACC
>CAYXAN010000291.1:0-2840 GCA_964461705.1 uncultured Sarcina sp.
GGCGGAAGGAAGCTCCCCCGTCTCGTCCAGCCATTCTGCGACAGGCGGAAGCTCCTCCGTCTCGTCCAGCCACTTCACAACACGAGGAAGCTCTCCTGTCTCCTCCGGCCAGTCCGACACATGCTGAGCCTCCTCGGCCTTCCCTGACCGCTCTGTCTGCAATTGATTTTCGAGTGAATCCCTGTGATCGTCTTTATTCATAAGCTACAAGTATACCGTATGTACGTGGATTTTTACAGCGAAGTACGCTAAAATAGCCCTGCGAACGGTTATGGATCGACGATACGGCAGTGTGAAGAAAAGGAATCCTTTGCTCTATGGCTCATAAGATGTTTGATGATCTGGAAATTCTTGATCTGGAAAAGCTCTGGGACGATTCGGATACGACGGAGGAGAAAACCCCGGCGGGATCGGACAAGCGCGATGCCGTGCAGACAGGTGCTGATGACACTCTGCCGATCGATGAGGACAATGCGATGCCGGAGGGCTCCGATGACGCTCTGCCGATGGATGAGGACAACGCGGCGCCGGAGGATTCCGATGACACCACGACGGTAAGCAGAGGCCGCGGCCGCGCGGCAAAAAGCGGAAGAAGCGCGCAGACACTCCGTCCCCCCAAACACCCGGAAGAAACCTGGGGATCTCCCTTCCCGCTGCATCTTGCCCTGCTGGCCGCCATCGTAGCAGTTGTCATCCTTGCCGTCATCCGGCTTCTTTTGTGGAACCGTGGCGCCGATCTGACGGTGCACTCCGGTCAGAACAGCGGCAAATACATCATCGAAGTGAACGACAACATGGTTTACCTCTCCGACTCTAAGCTGGAGGGTCACGAGGACGACGGCGTCACCACCATTCTGTGCCTTGGCAATGAGCCGTTCTCCCAGGATACCTCTGCGTCCGGACTTGCCGGGCAGATCGCAGACCTCGGAGGGGTCGAGGTCATCAACGCTGCCTTCCCCGGCTCTCAGGTCACCTGCGAAAATGCCGAATACAGCGTGGAATCTCTGGATTCCATGGATGATATTTTTAATCTGTTCTACGTTTCCTATGCCATCTCCATCGGAGATTTCAGCTCTCTGGAAACCGTTGCCTCCGCCCACACAGAGGATGATACCTATCAGCAGGCTGTGGAGGCCTTGAAGAACACTGATTTTGAAAAGGTGGATATCATCGCCGTCATGTATGACGGTTCGGACTATATCAATGGAATGTCCATGCAGAATCCCGATGTTCCCGAGGAGCTGACCACCTATGTCGGCTCCCTCACCAACTCCTTCCAGCTGCTGCAGGAGGCCTATCCGTATATCCGCATTGTGTTCATGTCCCCTTATTACTCCGAATACAACGGGGCCAGCGGACGGACAACCGACATCGGCAACGGCACGCTGGTCAATTATTTTCAATGGGCCTATGACACCTGCGGCAGCTGCAGCGTGTCCTTTCTTGACAACTACTATGGTTCCGTCAACGAGAACAATTGCGGCGAGTATCTGTCCGACGGTGTCCATCTGAACGCCTCCGGCGCCACAAAGGTGGCGGACCACTTCGTTTACAAGGTGGTGCAGGACAATTATGCCGAATATGACGTATCCAGTCTGGCTGTAGCGGGGAACTGAGCATGGAGGATCGCTGTGATGTACCGACGCTGGTCACGGAGCGTCTCCTGCTGGAGCCCTGGCAGGAGGCGCAGTACGATGTTTTCCTTCTGGACTGTAATCTCCTGGTGGGACAGGTGACCCTGGAAAAACTGCAGCTGGCAGACTATCTGGATGCCAACCGCGAAGCGGAGCTGACCCTCTCCCTTGCCTCCGACTATCGGAATGAGCAGGGACAGGGATATCTGATTGAGGCGGCTCTGGAGCTTCTTCGCTACGGCTTTGATGAGCTGCATCTGGAGCAGATTTCCTGCTATCCTGCTGCCATGGACGCTTCGGTCCGTTCCATTCCCGGTGAGCTGGGCTTTGTCTACGACCGCCCAAGGAAGGATCACCCCGTCGCCTCCCGTCCGAAGCGTTACCTTCTGTTCCGCTCCATGTATCTGCAGAACCGTTCCCGAAGGCGCAGCCGCATGCATTATATCGAAACCCGCTCCCGCATCTACCGGAAGGAGCCGGACGACACCATCACGGCGGAGATTGAATTTCCGGAGATTACCGGCGGAAATTACCGCATCACGCGGCTTTATCTGGATCCTCGCTGGGAGGGAAAGGGAGTCCGGGAGGATCTTCTGCAGATGGCGCTTTCGAGCATCCGCAGGCGAGGCGGGCAGGCAACCGCCGCAGATCCTGCCATTCAAAGCTGGCTCCTGCGCCATCTGCAGAAGCCGGTTTTATGAAGCCGCCGATTTTTCAAGAAGGAATGCAGTACAAGACATGAACATTCAGGAAGCCAAGCAAGAAGTCATCCATACCATCCTCGCCTATACGCGCAAAAATGCCGCCGGAGAATACCTGATTCCCCCCGAGAAGCAGCGCCCGCTCCTTCTTATCGGCCCTCCCGGTGTCGGCAAAACAGCGATTATGGAACAGGCCGCTGCCGCATGCGGCGTCAACCTGGTTTCCTACACCATCACCCATCACACGAGGCAGAGTGCCATCGGCCTTCCCTTTCTGGAAAAGCGAAGCTACGGCGGGAAGGAAACCACCGTGACCGAATATTCCATGAGCGAGATCATTGCCTCGGTATACGATCAGATCGAAAAAAGCGGCATTTCGGAGGGGATTCTGTTCCTGGATGAAATCAACTGCGTTTCGGAGACCCTGGCTCCGACCATGCTGCAGTTTCTGCAGTACAAAACCTTCGGCACCCATACGCTCTCGAAGGGCTTTATCATTGTCACT
>CAYXAN010000292.1:0-2834 GCA_964461705.1 uncultured Sarcina sp.
ATCCCCAGTAGGCCAGATAGTCCACCTCAGAAATCCCTGCCTGCTTGCTCAACTGATTGAAATAAATCGGAATGATGGTGGACACCATCATCGTAAAGGCTGAATTGGCCACATCGTACAAAATCCACTTTTTTTCCAACGGCGTCAGGTGATTTTTCATCGAGTCATCCCTTTCCCTGCCCTTTCCCTGCATATCAGACTGTCATGACAGTGCCATGCGATCGGATACCTCGCCGCCGGCTTCCTCAAATTTCTTCAAAAGGTCAGAAACCTGAAGATTTTTCTTCTCCTCACCGGAGACATCATAGATGATCTGTCCCCCGGTCATCATGATCAGCCGGTTGCCGTGGGCAATGGCATCATGCATGTTGTGGGTAACCATGAGGGTGGTAAGATGCTCCCCCTCGACGATGCGGTCCGTGGCATCCAGCACCTTCTTGGCTGTTTTGGGATCCAGCGCCGCCGTGTGCTCGTCCAGAAGAAGGAGCTTCGGTCTTTTGATGGTTGCCATCAGCAGCGTCAGCGCCTGACGCTGTCCGCCGGAAAGCAGACCCACCTTCGAGGTCATCCGATCCTCCAGTCCAAGGTCCAGCTTCTTGAGCATGTCACGATATTCCGCTGTTTCCTTCTTGGTGGTTCCCCAGCGAAGGGTACGCTTTCCGCCGCGTCTGGCAGCCAGTGCCAGATTTTCCACAATCTGCATATCCGCCGCGGTTCCGGTCATCGGATCCTGGAACACCCGTCCGAGATAGGGTGCCCGCTGGAACTCCGGAAGTCCTGAAACATCCACTCCGTCGATCAGAATCCTGCCGCTGTCCACCGGCCACACCCCGGAGATGGCGTTCATCATGGTGGACTTCCCGGCGCCGTTTCCGCCGATGACAGTGCAGAAGTCCCCGTCCTCCAGTGTGAGGCTCAGATTGATCAGTGCCTTCTTTTCGTTGATCGTATCCGGATTAAAGGTCTTGGATATATTCTGAATTTCCAGCATGATCAGTCCTCCTTATTCCCTGCGGCCGCGCTTTTATCCGAAGCGCCGGATTTGTTGCGTCTTGCCAGTGCATGGAAGGAGCTCTTGCGCTTTTCCTTCAGATACGGCACCGCCAGGAACGTGGCCACTACAACGGCCGTCAGAAGCTTCATGTCGTCTGCCGGGAACTTCAGCCAGAGGACAAATACATAGACGAAATAATAAATCACCGCACCGATGACAACAAAGCTGAGCCGCAGAATGAAATCCAGCCGTTTTCCCAGAAGGGCCTCTCCCAGCACCTCGCCGATGATGATCGCCGCCAGCCCGATGACAATGCCGCCCTGTCCCATCTTGACGTCCGCAAAGCCCTGATACTGGGTCAGAATCCCGCCGGACAAGGCCACAAGTCCGTTGGACAGCGCCAGTGCCAGCACCTTCATCCTTCCGGTGTTGATTCCCTGCGCACGGCTCATCTGTGCATTGATGCCTGTAGCGCGGACCGCACTTCCCAGCTCGGTTCCGAGGAACCAGTAGAAAATTCCGATGACGATCACGTCTACGATCAGCGTCAGCGCAATGGTCTGTCCCAGATATCTGGCATTGGAGGAGAAATGAACGGTCACCGTGGACGTCGGCACGGCCTGATTGGCCTTTCCCATGATGTTCAGGTTGATGGAATACAGCGAAATCTGGGTCAGAATTCCGGCCAGAATATCCGGAATCCCAAGACATGTGTGCAGAATTCCCGTCACGAGCCCCGCCGTCACCCCGGCCAGAAAAGCGATGACCAATGCCGCCTCCGGGCTCCAGCCGCCCAGAATCAGCATGACCGTCACTGCACCGCCGGTCGCGATGGAGCCGTCCACGGACATATCCGCAAAGTTCAATACCCGGTAGGTCAGATAAACGCCGAGAGCCATAATGCCCCAGATCAATCCCTGGGCGAGGCCGCCCGGCGCCGCATTCCACAGGGCGGTGGGGTTCAAGGATGCCAAATATGCTGCCATTGTAATTCCCTTTCTGTTTTTGATCTTCCAAATTCAACAAAGAACAGCACAGGCACAATTCTGCACCTGTGCTGCCTGCCTTTGAATTATAACACGGCCGAGCGTATTCCTCTGTATGGAAAAGCGATTCTCACAAAATCTTTTTCCGTGTCCCCTTTTGCATCATTCCGCCGCAGGAATCTCCACATAGCCGTCCGGAATGGTGATGCCGATGGCCGCCGCGTAATCCGCGTTATATTCCTTGGTGACATTCGGTGCATAGCCGATCTCCATGGTGGAGACGTCCGCGCCCTCGGAAAGGATCTGAATCGCCTGCTCTCCTGCCGCATAACCGATGTCATAGTAGCTGATGGACAGTGTTGCCAGACCGCCGGATCGGGTCATGTTCTCCTCACCGCAGATGATCGGAATGCCAGCGGGCTCCGCAACGTTGGACACGATGGTCATGTTGGAGGCTGCCGTGTTGTCGGTAGGAATGTACATTGCATCACAGTCGGCAACCGCCGCGGTCACGACAGACTGCAGATCGTTGGAATCGGAGAAGGTGTATTCCTGATAATCCACTCCGTCCTCTTCCAGATATTTCTCCACCTGCTCGGCCTGATACTTGGAATTTGCCTCTGCGGAGCAGTACAGGATCGCGACCCTCTGTACATCGGGAACCAGCTCCAGAATCATATCCTCCTGCTGGTCAAGCGGTGCCAGATCCGAGGTACCGGAGACGTTGATGCCCGTCGTGCCGGAGAAGTCTGTCATATTCAAGGCCGTACCGTAATCGGTGATCGAGGTTCCAAGAATCGGGATATCCGTGGTTGCAGCAACCGCTGCCTGCAGCGCGGCCGTCGCATTGGCCA
>CAYXAN010000293.1:0-2834 GCA_964461705.1 uncultured Sarcina sp.
AACAAATGCTTAATCGTAAAATCAAGGAACAGGAAGTGAGGATCAGGAGCCATGACCATCCTTCAGCAGGGACAGGGCCAAGGACCGGGGACCAAAGATCAAGGATTCAGGAGAGGAAACCACGATGAAGAAGAGCTATAAGATTGAGGTTGACTGCGCCAACTGTGCAAATCTGATGGAGGCACAGACCAAAAAGGTGACCGGCGTTGCGGATGCGAATGTGAACTTTATGACGCAGAAGATGAGCGTAACGTTCGAAGAGGGCGCCGATGCAGCGGCAGTCATGCAGGAGGTCTTGAAGGCCTGCAAAAAGGTTGAGCCGGACTGCGAGATCGAGCTGTAAGGAAACGAAGAGGGCGATGAATAAAAAGCAAAGGAAGATGCTGAAGCGGATCATTGCAGCGGTCATCCTGCTGATCCTGTGCAATCTGCTGCCGGTGACGGGATGGCTGCGTCTTGTCCTGTTTCTGATAACCTACGGCGTCATCGGCTATGATATCCTGCAGAAGGCCCTTAAGGGCATTCGGAATCGACGGGTGTTCGATGAGAATTTCCTGATGGCAGTGGCCACGGTCGGCGCCTTTGCGCTGGCGATTTATGAGAAAAGCGGGGATTACAATGAGGCCATCGCGGTCATGCTGTTCTATCAGATCGGCGAGCTGTTCCAGAGCTATGCTGTCGGCAAAAGCCGCAGGAACATCGCCGCGCTGATGGATATCCGTCCGGATTATGCCAACATGGAAAGGGACGGACGGCTCGAGCAGGTGGATCCGGACGAGGTTGAGGTGGGAACCGTCATTGTGGTGCAGCCCGGGGAGAGGATCCCGATCGACGGAGTGGTACAGGAAGGGAATGCGACGCTGAACACCAGTGCCTTGACCGGGGAAAGCCTTCCCCGGGATGTGAAGCCGGGAGATGAGGTCATCAGCGGCTGCATTGATATGACCGGTGTTTTGAGGATTCGGACGACGAAGGAGTTCGGAGCGTCAACGGTATCCAAGATATTGGAGCTTGTGGAGGATTCCAGCTCCCATAAGTCCCGCTCAGAGGCCTTTATTTCACGATTTGCCAGGGTTTACACTCCGGCGGTCTGCTATGGTGCACTGGCGCTGGCGGTTCTGCCCCCGCTTGTGAGGATGCTGCTTATGGGGCTTCCCGGGCAATGGGAGATCTGGGTTTACAGAGCCTTGACCTTCCTGGTGATTTCCTGTCCCTGTGCTCTGGTGGTGTCCATTCCGCTGAGCTTTTTTGCAGGCCTTGGCGGTGCCGGAAAGGCAGGCATTCTCATCAAGGGCTCCAATTATCTGGAGCTTTTGTCACAGGTCAGGTGTATTGTTTTCGACAAGACAGGGACACTGACCCAGGGCGTTTTTGAGGTGACAAAAGTCCGCCGCAATGACAATCTCAGCAAAGAGGAGCTGTTGGAATACGCCGCCCATGCGGAGTGCGCCTCCTCTCATCCCATCAGCAGGAGTCTGCAGAGAGCCTATGGCAGAGAACCGGATCGCACCAGAGTGACCGACGTGGAGGAGATCAGCGGGAAGGGAATCTGTGCGAAGGTGGACGGACACGAGGTGCTGGCAGGCAATCACAGGCTGATGGAGGAAAGGGGAATTCCCTGCAAGGATTGTCAAGATGTGGGAACCGTCATTCACGTTGCGGTGGATGGCCGTTATGAGGGGCACATCGTGATTGCGTATGTTGTCAGGCCCCACTCCGAAAAGGCACTGGCAGCACTGCGCAGAATGGGCATCGACAGGCTTGTGATGCTGACGGGAGATACAGGAAGGACCGCTCAGAGGGTAGCCGGCGAGCTGGGAATTTCAGACGTTTACAGCGAGCTTTTGCCGGCAGACAAGGTGGCCAGGGTCGAGGAGCTGCTGCAGAAGGAGAAGGGAAAGGACAAGCTGGCCTTCGTCGGCGACGGCATCAACGATGCCCCGGTTCTGACCAGAGCGGACATCGGCATTGCCATGGGAGCGATGGGCTCCGATGCCGCCATTGAGGCGGCTGATGTCGTGCTGATGGATGACGATCCGCTGAAGATTGCACAGGCCATTCGGATTTCCAGAAAGTGCATCGGCATTGTGTACCAGAACATTGTCTTTGCGCTGGTGATCAAGTTCGGCTGCCTTTTGCTGGGAGCTCTCGGCATGGCCGATATGTGGGCGGCGATCTTTGCGGACGTGGGCGTAATGGTTCTGGCGGTTCTGAATGCCATGCGTGCGCTGCATATCTCTTTATGAGGATTGCTTGATGAGAATTGCGGAGCATATGGCTCACAGCAGCCCGAAGATGGGCGCTGAACAGGCTATATGTTAGCAGGATACGGAGAAAATGGGATATCAGGATTTAACAAAGGGGAGGATCGGCAGCACACTGCTGCGGTTCTCCCTTCCGGTCATTGCAGGGGATTTGCTGCAGCAGCTGTACAATATCGCGGACACCCTGATTGTGGGGAGGGTTCTGGGAACCACGGCGCTGGCGGCCGTAGGCTCGGCCTACACGCTGATGACCTTTTTGACATCGGTGTTTTTGGGCCTGAGCATGGGCTCCGGAGTTTTGTTTTCCATATATCGGGGAAGGAGAGAGGGAAGGCTTCTGCGCCTTGCGGTGGTGCATGCCTTCGGATTGATTCTTGTCATCACCCTGCTTGTCAATGCGGCGGTTTATCTGGGGATGGAGCCGATTCTGACCTTTCTGCAGATCCCCAAGGACGTGTGGCAGGGAATGCAGGAATATCTGCAGGTTATTTTTGCAGGGCTGCTTGCCACCTCCCTGTATAATTTCTGTGCCTGCCTTTTGCGTGCGCTGGGAAACTCGGCCGTGCCCCT
>CAYXAN010000294.1:0-2832 GCA_964461705.1 uncultured Sarcina sp.
GGGGAAAGAAGCAGCCAACCCCGTCATTCCCCGGGCTCAAAAGCCCGCAGCGGCGCTGCGGGCCGCCGCAACGGTTCAAGAGGGCATGCCGGACAGGATTCTCTGATGCAGCGGGATTTCACACTGATTCTGCTGTTTGCTGCCATGATTTTTCTGTTTCTTTGTAATTTCATGAGCCTTGGTATCGTGGGCAGCTTTTTTTCAGGGCTCATGTTCGGACTGTTCGGGGTGACTGCTTACGTTCTGCCTGTTTTGATTGCCGGATGGTACCTGTTTTATGTACTTACGGCGGAGAATGATGAGCAAAGCGGCGTAAAGCTCCTGGCCCTTGCGGGTCTTTATCTGATTGTGTGTATCCTGACCGAGCTGATCGGAACGGATATGGCTGCACAGGCGGGGGATGCACCGGCAGAAATATACACAAGGAGCTCTGAAAACCGCACCGGCGGAGGCTTACTTGGAGGCAGCATCGCCTACGTGATGTATCAGCTGCTCAAAACCTTCGGCTCCGTTCTGGTTTTGATTGTGGCTGCAATCGGCTGCATCTATGCTCTCGTGCAAAGATCCATTCTGGAGCTTGCCAGAGATAAGGCCATGGATGCAAGACTCTATCGGCTGGAGAAGAGAGAAGAGGAGGAGCGCTACCAACAGGAGCATCCGGAGGAATTTGCGCAGGAGGAGGAAAAGGCTCGCCGCTCCCACTACGAGGAAAGCCGAAGGCGCTATCTGGAGCTGCGCCATGAACAGGAGCTGCGCCGCGAACAGAAAAGGACACAAACGGATTTTCAGGAGGAAGGCAGCACCCGGGTGCCCAACATGTGGAATACGGATCTGTCCTTCGATGAAGCGTTCGCCCCGGCATTCTCATCCCCGAAGGCTCCTGTAGCAGGAGAAGCTAAAGAACAGCCCTACGCGCCGGATACGGCCGCATCAAAGCAAAAGCGAACGCACCCTGCGGAAGAAGCAAAGACACGGGGAATGCCGCAGGCAGCGGAAAACACCCAGACGGAGCCGGAAAGCCTTCCGCCGGAAAAGGAGAGCCTTTCACAGAAAAAGGAAAAGCTCCCGTTGGAAAAGGAAAACCCTCCGCAGGAAAAGGAATCCAGGCGCAGCTCACGAAATCTTCATGAAATCTATCCGGAGGATTATCTGGATGAAGATATGGTCTTATCCTCCGGCAGGATTCCACCTGTGTCCGCAGTGCAGGGCACTCCTTTGCCCGTGTCGATGACCGCCGCGGCCGTTTCGCCGGAACCGTTGACGGCTGCCGCGTCACCTGCCGCAGAGATTGAGCCGGTGCAGGAGGATCCAGAACCTGCGGTATACGAAGAGGTTCCGGGGATTCGCGTGGTTCAGACAGCTGCTGCCGAGGAGGTGCCGGACGGGGAAACCCCTTCTGAGGATTCCGCGGAAACTCTCCACGAAGCTTCAGAAGAGCTTGGCTCCGACGGGAGTCGTGCCGATGGCAGCTGTTCCGGTGGTGACCGTGCCGATAGAATCCGTTCCGCGGAAGCCTGCTTTGACATTCCGGTGCATACCGAACGCGAGCAGGAAGCCTTCACCGCAGAGAATTTGCAGGACAGCGATGCCGCAGAGTCTTCCGCATCGGAAGATTCCGGGAAGGACGACGTGCCGGCAAAGACTCCTGCATCCTCCGGGCAGCGTGAGGCGGCGGAATGCCAGGTCCGAAAGGAATATGTATTTCCTCCCATCTCTCTTCTTCGGAAGGGCCGAGGGTCGGCAGCGGATTCGGACGCCGAGCTGCGCAGCACGGCACAGCTTTTGCAGACGACCCTGCACAATTTCGGCGTGAATGTTACCATTACCGATATTTCGCAGGGACCGTCGGTGACCCGATATGAGATGCTGCCGGAAATGGGTGTAAAGGTAAGCAAAATCGTCTCTCTTTCGGACGACATCAAGCTTGCGCTGGCGGCTACGGACATCCGTATCGAGGCACCGATTCCCGGCAAATCCGCCATAGGAATTGAAGTTCCGAACAAGGAGGCCACACCGGTATCCTTGCGGGACATTGTAGAGACCGAGGAATTTAAGAGGCAGAAATCCCGTCTGTCCTTTGCCGTCGGAAAGGACATTGCAGGGAAGCCGGTATACGGAGATATTGCCAAGATGCCCCATGTTCTGATCGCCGGTGCCACGGGATCGGGCAAATCCGTTTGTATCAACACGATCATCATGAGCATCCTTTATCATGCCGATCCGCGGGAGGTAAAGCTCATCATGATTGACCCCAAGGTGGTGGAATTGTCTGTTTACAACGGGATTCCTCACCTGATGATTCCGGTGGTTACGAATCCGCAGAAGGCCGCTGCCGCCCTGAACTGGGGCGTTTCGGAAATGGAGGCACGATACCGCGCCTTTGCAGATGCCAAGGTGCGGGACATCAAGGGTTATAATGCGCTTGCCGAGCAGCATCGGCAGGAATCCGGCTCCGACGGGGGTGACACGATGCATTTCATGCCGCAGCTTGTCATCATTGTGGATGAGCTGGCAGATCTGATGATGGTTGCCAAAAACGATGTGGAAACCGCAATCTGCCGCCTTGCACAGCTAGCCAGAGCGGCAGGAATTCATCTGATTATTGCAACGCAGCGTCCCTCTGTGGATGTCATTACCGGATTGATTAAGGCCAATATGCCAAGCCGCATTGCCTTTCGGGTATCCTCCGGCGTGGATTCACGAACCATTCTGGATATGAACGGTGCCGAAAAGCTTGGAAAGAAATATAGATTTCTGATTTATGAATATCCGTTCCATACCACTAAGGCAGACGAACAAATTGACTTTGCCGCAAAACTATTGAAAGCACTG
>CAYXAN010000295.1:0-2815 GCA_964461705.1 uncultured Sarcina sp.
GCCTCCTTGTCGCCTGCAGATTCGTTGTGTTTCTCACTCTCGTTCTCTTCTGCGTTCTCTTCTGTGTTCTCTGACGCTAATTCCGTCTGTTCCTCCTGTTGAACCGTTTCATCGGAACTTCCGGTTCCGCACCCCCATAAGCAACTGGCTGCAGTCGCACACAGGAACAATGCCATATACTTTCTCCAATTCAGTCTCATCTCTTCCTCCTTGCAGACATGAATATCACCTATTCCTTCAAAAGGTCTTTCAAAAACAAATGCATTTGTGTGCAATTATCATAGCATTCGTGATTTTTCCGAACTATGGATATACTCCCCAAACCTTAAATTTATTTTTGTGATTTATATTCAAAAAATCTTCAAGAAATTTAAGAAATTAAATTCCTTGAAGATTTCCAACAAAAAAACCCGCACCATGTGCGGGCAGGAAGGATAGATGAGACTGTAACCAAAGCGATAACCGGAACAATCTAATCCGAAATGATATTTGATGCCGCAGGCGCTTTCTCACCCGGCGAAATTGATCATCGGATCCTCCGGCTGCGGGCAGGATGTCACCTCAAGTGCATGAAGGACGATGCCTTCCCCTTCGTATTCCTTGAAAAACTCACGGTGCACGGCTGCGGTAACCTGCACCCAGCTCTTTTCCTGAAGGTCAGAAGCTCTGTCATACCTGCAGGCATATCCCAGAAACTGCATATCCTCCGCACAGCAGGTCATTGCCATGCGTCCCGGGACAAAATATCCTTCCGGAAACTCACCGGGCTTGGCCACCAGGGCACGGAAGCGGACGGTTTTCCCTTCATAACGATCTGCATGCTCCATGGCGTCCAGATACCAGATTCCGTAATTCAGCCCCTCCAGTTCAATGATCGGCTGATTCACATCGTACGGAAGATCCTCCTCTGTGGTCATATCAATCTCGCCGTTTTTATCCTCAAAGATCAGCTCGGCGTTCTCGCAGACAGCCTTCACGTTGCGCTTGAATTTCACAAGCTCCTCCGGATCAATTCCGTCACAGCGATTGAACATGATGAGCTCCGAATTCCGCAGCTGCTCAAACAGCAGGGACCGCATTGCCAGATTCGAGAAGTACACACTAAAGGACGATGCGTCGATGCAGGAGATCTGCTGCTCCAGCTTAAAGGCATGGGGCAGGCGGAACTGACGAAAATCCCACATGCCGTTCCATTCAATAAGGACGCGTCCCGGATGATACTGCGCATTCAGTGCCATCAATCCGGCCGGTGTAAAATCCTCCGGCTTGTCGATGACTGCAAGATCCGTTCTGCTCTGCGCAAGAAGCTTTGTGCTGTATTCCAGCTCACCCTCCTCACATAGAATCAGCAGCGTTCTGTCACTGGACTGAAAATAGGGCTGTCCCAATGTGTAAGCAAAAAAGGTGGATTTTCCCGAATCCAGAAATCCGTTGATCACATATACCGGTATCTTTTCCATTTCTTTCTCCCGCCGTTCTGACTTGAATTCACATCACCCGCAGAGCCTCTCCACGGATAGAAGCGACGCTGCTCAGCGGCGCTTGAACAGCTTTTCCAGGTTGTCCTGCTGAAGTCCCGCACCAATGACACAGATCTTGCCGGTGACATCGGCGGATCCTGTTCGAATCTGCGGCTCTCCCGGGACATAATCGAAATGAATCCACGCGCCGTCAGCAGAAGGAAGCATGCCCTTCGAACGCAGCACAAATCCATACTTCTCCTGGTCTCCAAGGGCATTTAAGATATCCGCAACCTCTTTGGCCGTATAGCTGTGAGGAGTCTCCATGCCCCAGCTCTCGAAGATTTCGTCCGCATCATGATCATGATGGTGGCAGCAGTGTCCGTGCTCCTCTTCCTCCTCATGGTCGTGGTGGTGGCAGCAGTGCTCGTGCTCCTCTTCCTCCTCATGATCGTGGTGATGGCAGCAGTGTTCATGCTCCTCTTCCTCCTCATGGTCATGATGATGGGCACGATACACCGTATTGCCCTCCTCATCCGTATATTTCTCGGCGTGCTCCTCATGGTGGTGATGGTGATGATGCTCCTCGGCGGAAGCCATCACCTCTGCAAGGATCTCGCTCTGCAGATCGGATTTGCCCCCAATGGCCTCCAGCACCGTCTTGCCGTTCAGTTCCGTCAGCGGTGTTGTGATGATGGTGGCGTTCGGATTATGCTCGCGAATCAGGGCAACCGCTTCGTCAATCTTATCCTGAGAGGCCTTATCCGTACGGGTCAGAACAATGGTTCCGGCATTTTCAATCTGATTTAAGAAGAACTCGCCGAAATTCTTGAAATAGACCCTGGCCTTCGTGGCATCCACCACCGTCACGGCACTGTTCAGCTTCAGATCAGGAAGCTCCGCTGCTGTTTTCTCAATGGCGCGCATCACGTCATCCAGCTTTCCCACGCCGGACGGCTCAATCAGGATTCGCTCGGGCTCATAGGTCGTCATGACCTGCTGAAGTGAGGTATTGAAATCGCCCACCAGCGAGCAGCAGATGCAGCCGGAGTTCATCTCACGGATCTCAATCCCGGACTCCTTCAGGAAGCCCCCGTCAATGCCGATCTCACCGAACTCATTTTCAATCAGAACCCCCCGGGTTCCTGCCAGTGCATCCCCGATGAGCTTTTTGATCAATGTGGTCTTTCCGGCCCCAAGAAAGCCGGAAACAATGTCTACCTTTGTCATGTCTTGCCTTCCTTCTGCTGCATGTAAGAGGTGCAGCGCCTCAGTTTGTCATCTTTTCTTCTACAACGTCTGCCGGAATGCAGGCCACTGTTCCGGCCTCCGTGCCTTGGATGATCATCCCGAGA
>CAYXAN010000296.1:0-2746 GCA_964461705.1 uncultured Sarcina sp.
TACACCGTGATTTCGCCGGGAAAAATAAGGAAAGCCTGTCCGGCCTTCATGGGGAAAATATTGCCTGCAGAGGAATAGGTTCCCTTCCCCTTCAGGATGTAATGCAGAAGATAATGATTGTGCGTGGCCGGACCACAGGACAGCATGGGGGCACATTGCTCCCGGCCAAACTGGTACAGGGTCAGATCAGTAAAGCTGCTCTCTCCGAAGAGATAGGTGACGTTGCTGCTCATTTGGAGAACCCTCCTTCCGGATCTGCGTAGAAGCCGCAGATTCCTCGCCATTCGGCGACAGACCCTGTCACGTATTCTGCGACATCCGGATAGAATTTATCACAATACGTCCTTATTGTACAAAAACAGCGGAAATAACGCAAAAGGACAAATCATCGACAAAGCAAGCCATAGGAAAAATTGGGCAAGGTGCCTAGTATATAAATATAAATCACACAGAGCGTGTGAAATACGTACAGGATAAGGCAAAAAAATGTACGAAACGAGACATGCCAGATGTAGCAAAATGAAATAAGGAGGGCGAAATGAAAAAGAAAACCTTGTGTGTATGGATGACCCTGTGCATGGCAGCGGTGGCGCTGACCGGCTGTGCAGGGAGCGGGACGTCAGATACCTCCGCATCAGAAGCCGATACGGAGGACGCGGCAGAAACGGAGGAGACCACCGAGGAGGCCGCAGAGGAGACTGCCGGGGAGACCTCGGAGGAAGAGGGAACTAAGACCGCGCAGGCGGGTGTGAACACCGATATCTCCGGAGACATTGTGATCTGGGATTGGGACGGGGGAACCGCCCAGAAGTATGTCGATGAGTTCAACAAGGTTTATCCGAACGTGAATGTTGAAATCCAGGAGGTTTCCTGGGATGACTACATCACCAAGCTGCAGACTAGCTACGTGTCGGGTATGGATCTGCCGGACATCATTTACGGAGAGACGGCATGGAGAGGCTCTCTGTTTGAAATGGGAATTCTGGAGAATCTGGAGGAGGCCCCCTACAATCTGGACCGCAATGACATGGTAGAGTCCTCGGTTCCGCTTTGCTCGGATCCCGACGGCAGCATCGTCGGTGTCGAGATGCAGGTGACACCGGCAGGCTTTGCATACAAGCGGGATCTTGCAAAGGAATACCTCGGAACGGATGATCCCGACGAGGTGGGAGCCATGATTTCAACCTGGGATGATTTTGAAAAGGTTGGACTGGAGGTAAAGGAGAAGAGCGGCGGCACGGTCAACATGATGGTGTCCCTTGGCGACGTGGTGCTGTCCACCATCAGCCAGAATACGGTTTCCTATGTGGATGGGGATACGGTGGATATCACGGCGAAGGTTTCCGAGCCCCTTGCCAAGGCAATCAAATATCGGGATGAGGGAATTGTCGGCAATATTGAGATGTATTCGGCAGACTGGTATAACGCATATTCCACGGGCATAAGCATTTTCTATGAGGCCGGCTCCTGGTGCCCGCCGCTGGTCATCAAGAATTATGATCCCGACGGCTCCGGCAACTGGGGAGTGACCACCCCTCCGGACGGCTCCTTCAATCTGGGCGGCACAACCCTGTCCATTTACAAGGACAGTAAGAACAAGGAGGCGGCGTGGGCCTACATTCAGTACATCTTCTTCTCGGAAGAGGGCGGCTCCATCATGTACAACGTAACCGGAAACTACAGCTGCTATGCACCGTACTACACCGGCGATCTGTCTCCGATGAACGAGGAGGGACCGGTGGACGAGTTCTTCGGCGGACAGAGTCTGGTGAACTACTATATTAATACGGCAGCACCGCAGGCCAAGACAGCAGCCATGAACAAGTATGATTCGGTGGTCAGCGACGTATGGCAGCAGCTCCTGCCGCAGTACATGTCGGATTCCTCCATTGATGCCGACAAGGCGGTGCAGATGTTCATTGACACGGTTCAGGAGAAGGAGCCCGAAGCGACGGTGAAGTGATCTTGGCATCATGGGGTCCAAAAGCCTTTTGACCCCGATATCATGGAATAAGGCCGATGTGCTTGGCCTTATTCCTGTAGATGGACGGTGCTTCCCGCACAGAATCTGAAAGATTGACCCCGGGGGATGGCTCCCGGGATAAGAGGTGTTAGGAATGAAGCGGAAAACCAACCAATGGCCATACATCATGTGTCTGCCGTTTCTTGCGGCATACGGACTCTTTATGCTGTTCCCGATGTGCTATTCGTTTTATCTGAGCCTGTTTGACTACAACGGGATTGCAAACAAAACCTTTGTCGGATTCAAGAACTATGTGACGCTTCTGACCAAGGACAAGCTCTTCCTGAAATCATTTCTGAACACCATCATCATCACCTGCATGCAGCTGCCGGTGAATCTGATCCTTGGACTGGTTGTGGCATTTCTTTTGTACAGAGTGTGTCGCGGCAGGAGATTTTTTCAGGTGGTGAATTTCCTGCCGTACATTACGACACCGGTCGCCATCGGCTTTATTTTCTCTTATATCTTCGGGTGGAACTCAGGGATTCTGAACCAGCTTCTGGTAAAGCTCGGGGTTCTGCAGGAAAATTTTTACTGGCTGCAGACGGAATGGTCCTCCAGAGTGATCGTGGCGCTGATGATTGTGTACCGGAATTTCGGATATTGCATGATGATTTATCTGTCCGGAATGACCGCCATCTCGAGTGACGTGTATGAGGCGGCCGAGATCGACGGAGCGGGGAAATGGCAGACCTTCCGCTATGTGGTCGTTCCCATGCTGAA
>CAYXAN010000297.1:0-2735 GCA_964461705.1 uncultured Sarcina sp.
GCTGAAAACACCATCACGCACATTCACACCGGCCATCCCTACAATCCCAAAGCACTCCATGGCAACGCTGCCCGCATATTGAGCTATGACCTCATTGTCGATGGAAATATTCCCCATATGAGTATTCATGGAAGAAGACTTCATAAAATTCTGACCCCTTTCTGCGTTCTGCGATGCAAGTTGTCTCCTGCAAGTCACAATCACGCTGATTATACAGGATTCTGTCTGTAATGTCATCTGTCCCTGATCGTCGCTTCTGACCCCCGCCGCATGCACACAAAAACCCGCCTTCGGATCATTCCAAAGACGGGCTCATTTCACATGCTCAAATGCAAAAGTAAAGCTCACGCGTGCTCAACCTTGCCGGCGCGAAGACACTTCGTGCAAACGCTCATTCTCTTAACACCACCGACGGCCTTAACCTTAACCTTCTGGACATTCGAATTCCAGATCCTGTTGGATCTTCTATGTGAATGGCTGACATTGTTTCCGAAATGTGCACCCTTGCCGCAAATTTCACATTTTGCCATAATGACACCTCCTCACGTTTCAAATTCAGGCGACAACGTTAGTATCTTACCAGAGCCGTTTTTTTTATGCAAGCGAAAATTATCATTTTCTCGTGCCGTCTATAAGCCTCTATAAGCCGTCCTCGGTCCTTGGACATCCTGCCGCCGCTCTGCCGCTGACTTGCAAAGGAAACGCTGATTAAATCAGCGTTTCCTTTACAACCTCCGGTGGATCGCACGGATTTGCAGGGGAAAATGCTGCTTCGCAGCGCAAATCCGGCGGGGGAAACGCTTTAATCAGCGTTTCCCAAAGGAACCGCGGGCAATCGGCAGCCTATGCCTGAAGTGTCATATCTCCGTCCTTTACCCATCCGAGCCTTCGTACCGCAATGTTGATCAGCGGGCACAAAACGGCAGGCAGCACAAAGGAAATCAGAAGGAGCCCTGCCCAGTCCTCAACGGTCACTGCTTCCTTTACCCCTGCCGCAACATCGTTCATCCATCCTGTGTAAACGCCGATTTGTCCCACAAAGCCGCAGGTTCCCATCCCGGAGGATACCGCGGCGCCGTTCATTTCAAGGTGAAACAGGCAGGTGGCCAGCGGACCGGTAATCGCGGACGTAACAATCGGTGCAATCCAGATGCGCGGATTGCGGACGATATTCCCCATCTGCAGCATAGAGGTACCGATCCCCTGCGAGATCAGTCCTCCCCATTTGTTTTCGCGAAAAGACATGACCGCAAAGCCGACCATCTGTGCGCAGCACCCGGCAAGCGCTGCGCCGCCGGCAAGCCCCGTCAGTCCCAGCGCGGCGCAGATCGCCGCCGACGAAATCGGTAATGTCAATGCGATCCCCACGAAAACAGAGACCAGAATTCCCATGAAAAACGGCTGGAGCTCTGTCGCCCACATAATGACGTTTCCCACCTTCATCGCCGCTGTTCCAAGCGCCGGGGCCCACCACGCAGACAGTGCCACGCCGACTCCGATCGTCACAAGCGGCGTCAGCAGAATGTCGATTCGTGTTTCCTTGGACACCGCCTTGCCGGCCTCGGAAGCCACAATGGCGACAAAAAGCACCGCCAGCGGTCCTCCTGCACCTCCCAATGCATTGGACGCAAAGCCCACTGTAATCAGAGAGAACAAAACCAGCGGCGGACAATGCAGCGCATAGCCGATCGCAACCGCCATTGCCGGTCCGCTCATCGCACTGGCCAGAGAACCGACAGTATACTCCGCGCTGTTGACGGTTGCCACCGGCGTCGTCAAAAAGGTCAGATGAAGCTGCGTCCCCAGTGTATTGATGATGGTTCCGATCAAAAGTGAGCAGAACAGTCCCTGAGCCATCGCCCCCAGAGCGTCGATTCCGTACCGGCGAACAGAGATTTCAATGTCCTTGCGTTTTAAAAATGCCTTCAGCTTTTCCATGGCATCCTCCCGTACAGGTGTTTCGAAGGTTCCTTCGATGTCAACTCAGCAGTGCTTCACGGAGCGGAGGAATCAGCTGTTTTTTGCGGCTGACCACATCCTTCAGGAGAACCCTCCCGCCGGAGGCCTCCACACCAAAGGCACGGCTCACCACATCATCAGAGCCTTTTCCCACATATAAAAGCTCCGTGCTTTCGTTCAAAACCGACGTCAGCATGTAGAAAATCATGGAGCTTCCCGAGTCGGCTAAGGCATGAGGAAGGTATTTCTCCACCATTTCTCCCGCTTCCCGATAAGCCTTTCCGCTCATAAAAAAGCCCTGACCTACCGAAAGGGTCTTATCCCCGATATTAAACTCTTTATAATCCGTGTGAAGAATATCCTCTGCATCCCGTCCTGTCATATCCTCACCGGCCTCAAACATTTTCTTTCCGTACTCCTCGATGTTCTCTCCGCATATCTGTGCCAATTCCGTGGCCGCCGCTTTATCCACAATGGTGCAGGTAGGGGAATGGAACATCAGGGTGTCGGACAAAATTGCAGACAACAGGAGCCCTGCGATATCCTTTGGAATCTCGACGCCCTTTTCATGGAACATGGCGTGAAGAATGGTTGCCGTACAGCCAACCGGCTCATTGCGGAAAAATACCGGACTGCTGGTCTCCAATGTACCGATTCTGTGATGATCAATCACCTCCAGAATCTCCGCATCCTCCAGTCCGTCGAGTGCCTGAGATCTTTCATTATGATCGACCAGAATCACCCTCTTTCGGTGCATATTCAGCAAATTACGTCTG
>CAYXAN010000298.1:0-2735 GCA_964461705.1 uncultured Sarcina sp.
AGGAGGTATACGATGCCTTCTTCTACGGCGTTCTGGGAACCACCTACACGCTGAATGAGGAAGGGCAGTTTACCATTACGGATGCGGATCTGTATCAGACCAGCGCCATGTGGGCTGTCCGCACCATGGATCTGAACCGCAACCAGGCAGGCGTTCCGGAGGAATATGACACCATCCGCGAGGAGTGGGAGAACGAGATTTCCGAGGATACCGGCGCAGAGCGCTTCACGGGCTTCGTTCTGGATACCACCAATATCACTACCGAGGTGGCTGCCTGCGCCAATGCCGAGCAGCAGTACGGATGGCCGCTGCAGCTGGGCTACACCGAAGATGTGGAGAAGTCCATCGCGGAATATAAGAGCGCAATGGAGTCGGCCGGCATCGAGAAGGTGATTGCGGAGTGCCAGAGTCAGCTGGACGCCTATCTTGCAGCACAGCAGTGATGCACGGATCAAGACAGCGGCAGCAAAACAAAACCTGCGGGAGGGCGCCGGGAATTCCCGGCGCCCTCTGTTTGTTTGGGAAAGCGTGAGGACGACAAGATGAAGACCTGCAGACAGATCACAACCTTCTGCGTGGACGGAGAGGCTGTGGTTAAGGAAAAGAAACTGGCGGTAACTCGGGAGGCGGATGAGCCGACCCACCTGGAATCCGGTGTCATCAACCTGTATCCGGAGATTTCCTATCAGGAGATCGAGGGCTTTGGCTGCGCGATGACAGAGACAAGTGCTTATCTGCTTGCAACGCTTGAGCCGAAGGAGCGGCGAAGAGTCCTGGAGGCCTATTATGGAGGAAACGGCGCACGGTTCCGTTACCTTCGGACGCACATGGACAGCTGTGATTTTTCCCTGGAGGAATATCAGGCGGTGAAGGATCCGATTCAGGATCCGGAGCTTTTGACCTTTTCTCTGGAAAGAGATCATAAATACATTCTTCCGATGATCCGTGAGGCGATCCGGGTCAGCCGGGAGACGGGCGGCGAGGAGATCTCGGTGCTGCTCTCTCCCTGGTCACCGCCGTATCAGTGGAAAACACCGCCGGAAAAGCCAAGAAACGATGCAGGCGTCTACGGCGGCCCCGGGCATGAGCTGCAGGTGGATGATACCAGACCCTCCCGCAATAACGGCGGCTCCCTGAAAAAGGAATACTACGCATCCTGGGCGAAATATCTCGTGAAATACGTGCAGGCCTATCTGGCCGAGGGAATCCCCGTCACCATGATGACCATGCAGAACGAGTCCATTGCGGCAACAAACTGGGATTCCTGCGTGTGGACGGCGGCGGATCAGAAAACCTTCCTGAAGGAATATCTCTATCCGGAATTTGTAAGGGCAGGACTGGATCAGAAGGTCGGTATTTTCATCTGGGATCACAACAAGGAGCGGGTTCTCGAGTGGGCGCAGGCCATGCTGGATGAAGAGACGGGCAGGATGGTCAGCGGCATTGCGTTCCACTGGTATTCCGGCGATCATTTTGAGGCGGTAAGGATGACGCAGGAGCTTTATCCGGACAAGACACTCATGCTGACCGAATGCTGCGGGCTGCACAAGCCGGGACAGGGGAGCTTCTGGGAGAGCATGGGACTTCCGAAGACCAGGACGGCCATGCATGCCGAAGAGGACGATGCCGGAGACTATGCGCATGACATCATCGGCAATCTCAACAGCGGCATGAACCGCTGGATAGACTGGAACCTGTGCGTGGATGAAAACGGCGGACCAAGGCACATCCCGATGGGCTTTACCGCGAGCACCATTGTTGCAGGTGGTACAGCCCGTCAGAATATGACATACTATTACGTGAGACACTTCTCGCGGTATCTGCAGCCGGGGGCACACCGCATCGGATGCTCCCTCTGCGATCAGAGGGTTGAGGTGACGGCGGCACGGAATCCGGACGGAACCGTGGCAGTGATTGTCCTGAACAGGGGACAGGAGGATGCATTCTACGCCTTCCGCATGTGCGGCGAGGTGGTGCGCTTTGAGGCACCGGCAGGAACGATCGCGACGCTGATACTGGGAGATGCATAACGAAGCGCACAGGGACCGCTGTGCTAAGGAAACGCTGATTAAATCAGCGTTTCCTAAACCGGCGTTCCCTGAATCGGCATCCATGGAGAGGGACAGTGATGAAACAACAGCATTTGCTGTACGGCGCAGCCTACTACGAGGAATACATGCCCTACGATCGTCTGGATCAGGACATTGCCATGATGAAGGCGGCGGGAATGAATGTGGTCCGGATCGGGGAGAGCACCTGGTCCACCTGTGAGCCGCAGGAGGGTGTTTTTGATTTTCATCATGTGACGAGAGTGATTGAGGCGATGGGAAAGGCGGGGATCAGCGTCATCATCGGAACGCCGACCTATGCCATCCCCACCTGGATGGAACGATCCTATCCGGAGGTGCTGGCGCAGACGCATCAGGGACGCGGCATCTACGGGGCACGCCAGATCATGGACATCACGCATCCGGTCTATCGGTATTATGCTGAGCGCGTCATCCGCAGGATGATGGAGGCCTGCGTTCATTACGACAATGTCATCGGCGTGCAGCTGGACAATGAAACCAAGGCCTATGACACGGCGGGACCGAATGTGCAGCGTGCCTTCGTGAAATATGAACGGGAAAAATTTCACGATGATCTCGAGGCGCTGAATCAGGCCTACGGACTGGATTACTGGAGCAACCGCATCAATGCCTGGGAGGATTTCCCGGATGTGCGCGGAACGATCA
>CAYXAN010000299.1:0-2730 GCA_964461705.1 uncultured Sarcina sp.
TTTCTTCCAAAGCAGCTAAAATCCGAAGCCCCCTCCGCACCCAGAACATGATCCAGCCAACCCTCAATCATGGTGAGGACGTCATCTTCCATCTTCTCTCCCTGACGATTGACCAGCTTGATGCCATTGTCATGAAAGGGGTTGTGGCTCGCTGTGATCATGACCCCGCAGTCAAAACGATCCACCCGCGTAATATAGCTGACAGACGGCGTGGTTGTCACATGAAGAAGGTAGGCATCCGCACCGCTTGCGACAAGTCCGCCCACCAGGGAATACTCGTACATATAGCTGGATCTGCGGGTATCCTTGCCGATGACGATGCGAGCCGGCCCGTCTTCTCCGTTCTCTTTACGCTTCTGTGTGTAGTACCAGCCAAGGAACCGCCCGATCTCAAACGCATGCACTGCAGTGAGCTCTATTCCGGCCTCTCCGCGAAATCCGTCTGTTCCAAAATATCTTCCCATGATGCTCCTTATATGTCATGTCATAATGCGCTGTGTTCCATAAAGCGCAGAGATTCCATCAGCTTCCGATACATCTCCTCCAGGCCAATCTCCGGCTCCCAGCCAAGTCCCCGCAGCTTTGAAGCATCCAGCAGCAGCTTTGTGTCTGCCGCATAGCCATAGGTATTTTCCTCCGGGATGTCATAGACAACCCGGATGCTCCCGCCGGCGATGCGCTGTGCCACCATATCAGCCATTCCGGAAATGGTGGTATGCGTTGCCTCGTTGGAAACATTGTATGCTTCCCCTGCCGTCCCCTTTAGCACGATGGTCAGAATTCCGCGCACGCAGTCGCCGGTGCAGCAGTAATTCCCCTCTGAGAGTCCCCTCGTGTGCAGAACAATATCTTCTCCCTTCATGGCACTTCTTGCAAACTGTGCAAACACCCGGTTCTCCCAGGGGAGAATCCCGGATCCGAAGGTCTGTGCCAGACGGGCAATTTTCACATCCAGACCGTATTCCTTCCCATAGCCGATGCACAGGTTCTCGCACAGCCTTTTGCTTTCCGGATAATCGGAACGCACCTTCGTCAGATCCAGCCAGCCAAGCCGGTCCTCTGTTGCCCTGGTATCACCGCTGTCCTCCAGATTTCCGTACATTTCCATACTGGAAAGGTAGACAAAGCAGGCTGCGCCAGCCTTTCTCGCAAGCTCCAGCACATTTCCCGTCCCCTCGACAGCGGTCAGAATGGTCTCCACCGGCTGCTCCACCATGGTTCTGGATGCTGTAACAGCCGCCCCGTGAATCACAATGTCCGCCTTCACTGCGTCAGACGGAATGGGCCTGGTAATATCCGCCTCAAGAAAGGCAACGTCGCCTCTGGTCATAAATGCCGTGCCGTAAATATCCTCTGCCTTTCTGCGATTCCGCAAAAGGCCGTACACGGTCATCCCGGCCTCATGCCGCCGGTTCATGCATGCAAGAGCCCGAATCAGCCAGGACCCCACCAGTCCCGTGGCACCGGTCACCAGAATTCGTTTCCCTCTAAGCCCCTGCAGCAGCTCCCTGTCATCGGCAACACGCTCCAGATCCCGCTGCAGAACAGGGTCTGCCGTCTCCGGAATTTCGCTTGCCGATCGCATCTTCCCTGCGTTCTGCTCCATGGTCATATCCATCCTCTCACCCTTCATCATGTCCACTTTTCCCGGTCTACAGCGCTGCACATTCCCTGACCAGCCAGAGCCTCTCCTCTTCATTCAGATACGGCGAAACCTTCTCAAGCACCTGACGATGATAATCGTTCAGCTGCTTTCTGGTATCCGGCGTCAGAAGCTCCGGCAGAATCAAATCCCTGTCAAGAGGCACAAACGTCAACGGTTCAAAGCACAGAAAATGTCCATCCGGCGTAGTTCCCCATTCCTTACACAAAAGAATGGTTTCAATGCGAATACCGTACTGCCCTGCCTTGTATACCCCCGGCTCATCCGACACCACCATCCCCGGCGCAAAAGGGGTGGCGTCTGCCGCCGTCCTTGCTTTCCAGCGAAGGCTGTGAGGACCCTCATGAACATTCAGAAGATAGCCTATCCCGTGACCGGTGCCGCATTTATAGTCCATTCCTCTTTTCCACATCGGCTCCCTTGCCATGATGTCAAGGCACATGCCGCTGCAGCCCTCCATAAACACGGTTCCCATCATCTGCAGCTGTGAAACGGCCGTCAGGGTATAGCTTTCCTTCATTTCTTCGCTGACTGATCCAAGAGATATGGTTCTCGTGACATCCGTTGTGCCGCGCAGATAATGCGCTCCTGAATCCACAAGAAGCATTCCTTCCGGAGCAAGCCCTGCTCCGCCGTTTTCATCCGGTTCATAATGCATCATGGCGGCATTGGGGCCATAGGCGGAAATCGTACCGAAGGAAAGCTCTACATAATCGGATATTCCCTCCCGCAGGTGATCCAGATAGTCTGCAGCGGCTCCCTCTGTCAACGCTGCGCCCTCCTGCAGGCTCTTCTTAATCCAGTAAATAAATTTCGTCAGAGCAGCGCTGTCCTCGACATAGACCTCCTTGAAGTTACGGATTTCCGTCGCATTCCGGATCGCCTTCATGTATTCCAACGGACTGGCGGTCTCCAGAAGCTCAATATCTTTTCGTTTGCACAAGGCAAGCCCCAGCGCATAGCTTGAGTTGTCAGGGTCGATCCAGACCCTGCATTTACCGGCATCCGCAGACTCACCTGCCAAGGAACCGAACGGCATCTCCGACAGTTCTGTGAAAAATGCCTCA
>CAYXAN010000300.1:0-2728 GCA_964461705.1 uncultured Sarcina sp.
AATGGGATACCGAGCTGATGCAGCTGCTGGGGATTCCGACGCAGATGTTCCTGCCGCTGCAGCTGCCGGGAACCGTGGTGGGAAGACTGCTGCCTGAGATCCGGAAAGAGGTGGGCTTTGATCTGGAGGTTGTCCTCTGCGGCAGCCATGATACGGCCTCTGCGGTTATGGCGGTTCCGCAGACCGAAGGGGAGGGAATCTATATCAGCTCCGGCACCTGGTCCTTGATGGGAATCGAGAACAGCACCCCCATCCTGACAAGAGAGGCTGCAGCCGAAAATCTGACCAACGAGGGCGGTTATGATCATCGCTTCCGCTTCCTGAAGAACATCATGGGTCTGTGGATGATTCAGTCGGTGCGGCATGAGCTTCAGGATGCGTATTCCTTTGCACAGCTGTGTGAAATGGCACAGGAGAGCATTGCATTCCCTTCCAGGGTAGATGTCAATGATCAGCGCTTCCTGTCACCGGAGAGCATGACGCAGGCGATTCAGGACTGCTGCAGGGAAACTGATCAGCCGGTTCCGAAGACGCCGGGAGAGCTGGCAGCGGTGATCTATCAGAGCCTTGCGGCGTCCTATGGGGAGACGGTAAAGGGGCTGGAAAAGGCTGCAGGAAGAATCTTTGACCGGATTTACATCATCGGCGGCGGCTCCAATGCGGCCTATCTGAATCAGCTGACGGCCGATGCGACGGGCAAGACCGTCCATGCCGGTCCGGGAGAGGCCACCGCGATAGGAAATCTCCTGGCACAGGCCATCCGAAGGGGAGAATTAAGCGGCCTGCAGGATGCGCGGCAATGCGTCCGCCATTCCTTTGAGATCACAACATTTGAGCCGGCAGGATAAGTCTGGGTTGTTTCGGACCTTGGCAAAGCCGCTGCAGGCGACACTGCCGAAAAGATGCAGATAAACATAAGACAGCGGCCGGGACAAGGCCGAAGAGAAAGGAGAGGGGTAGTATGCTGGTAAACACAAAGGCAAGGATCGGAGTATTTTCCATCGCGCTGGGAGCGTATCTTCCGCAGTTCCCGCAGCTGGTTCCGAATTTTGAGGCGCAGTATGAGGCGTTCAAGAAAACGGTTCCGGATACGGTGGAGATCATAGACGGAGGTCTTGTGACCACCAAGGAGCAGGCTATGGCAGCAGGGGACAAATTCCGCGCGGCGGATGTGGATCTGGTCTTTTTGCAGCTTTTGACCTATGCCACCTCCTACAATGTCCTTCCGGCCATCCGTGATCTGGATGTTCCGGTGGTCTGCATCAACGTGCAGAAGAAGCTGGCACCGGATTATGCAAATACGGATATCCCGATCTGGCTGGGCGATCTGTATGCCTGCGGCGCCGTGGGTGAGGCTGTGGCGGATCTGGAGCGCGCAGGCAAGCGCCATGCGGTGATCACCGGTGTCGTAGAGGGCGGTGATCCGGAGGTGGCGAGGGAAATCGACGAATGGTGCCGGGCGGCGCAGGTCCGCAGACGGTTCCGCCAGACCAACATCGCGCAGATCGGGCGTCCCTACCCCGGCATGATGGATCTGTATATTGACGAGACAAATCTGTACAACCGGATGGGACTGTATACCAAGCAGTTCGACTGGGAGGATATGTGGGCCATTGCAGACGATATCCATGATGAGGAGGCCGTACGGGCCAAGGCGCAGGATATCTTGGATACCTTTGAAATCGAGGGCGGCGCTTCGGCAGACGATGAGGATATCGTGGATATGGCACGGCATGTCCTTGCGTTTGAAAAATGGGCAAAGGACGAGGACCTTGGCATGATCGCTTCTCACTATGCCGGCAGGGCACAGGGGGTTGCGGGAAAGCTGGATTCCATGCTGATCCCTGCCTTCTCCATGCTGATCAAGCAGGGAACCGCCTGCGCCGTAGAGGGGGATATGAAGGTCGCAATGGCGATGTCCATCCTCAAGACCATTTCCGGCACGGGGCAGCTTTCGGAAATGTATTCCATTGATTTCAATGAGGACATCTGCATCATCGGGCATTCCGGCTCCGGCGATGCGGACATTTCCAAGGCGCATAAGCCCACCATGAAGATTGTTAAGGTGTTCCACGGAAAGGTCGGCGGCGGCTATCTGACGCAGTTCTATCCGCCGACAGGGCCGGTTACGTATCTGGCCATTACACAGGATAAGGACGGGAATTTCAAGTTCGTCGCGGCAGAGGGCGAGAATCAGCCCGGACCGATTTTCACCTTCGGTGACACCAACATGCGCACAAAATTCTCCATCCCGTGCAGAGAATTCTGCAACAGGTGGTCAGAGGCCGGACCGACCCATCACATGGCCGCAGCCGTGGGAAGGCATATTGATACCATTCTGAAGGTGGCTAAGATCCTGAATGTACCGGTGGATGTCATCTGCAGATAATTTCAGGGGAAACGCTGACTTATTCAGCGTTTCCCCTGTCTTGCCTCATGGGGTGTCATGCCGTAGGTCTTTCGAAACTGCTTATAGAAGAAGTTCAGATTTTCGTAGCCGACGGATGAGGCGATTTCGGCGATCGGCAGGCGGGTGGAGGACAGCTGGTGCAGGGCAATCCGCATGCGCTGCCGGGTCTGCAGCTCCTTAAAGGTGGAGCCGGTATACTTTCGGATCATGCGGCTGAGCGCAGACTGGGTATATCCGATCTGATCTGCCAGCTCATGGAGGGTTCCGGTGTCGTAGTGCTCCAGAAGGTATCGGCGAACCACGACCATCAGGACATTG
>CAYXAN010000301.1:0-2727 GCA_964461705.1 uncultured Sarcina sp.
CAGCGTATCGCCCACGGTCGCTGCGCGGACAGCGCCGGCATCGTTGTCCTTTCGCACGGATGCCGCATTCTCATCTGACACAGCCGCCAGCACACCCGCCGCTGCCAGCTGAGCCAGCTGATCCTGTGTAAGGCCATAGATGTCCCCGCTCGTCTCTGCCTCCGTGAGGATGCGGGAGGCAGCATCCTCCTCGTCCACTGCCTCCACGGTAAAGGTGATATCCGCAGCGCCGGGGTTTTCCTTTACAAACTCTGCAATCTGCTCCTGCGTAAAGCTTACCGCGGCATCCTCCACCCAAACCTTGATTTCACCGCTGTAATCCGATTCGGTCGATTCGGACTCCTGTCCGGTCCCTCCTTCCGATGCGGCTCCGTCCTCCTGCAGCGCGCTCCCTGCCCCGCTGCCCTCTTCGGCCGCAGCCCCCGACGCCGCGTTGCTGCCGCAGCCCGCCAGCAGAGCCGCTGTCAGAGCACCCGCCATCCATACGGAAGACCATCTTATCCTCATTTTTCCTCCTCAGATGTCGGAATTGACGATGTTCCTCAGCTGTCTTGTGAGCCGCTGCGTACCGTAATCCTTTTGGTTCAGCATCAGCAGCATCGTCTGATGTGCCTCGGGATCGTTGGCAAAATACACTCCCAGCCAGCCATCCCATCCGTATTCTCCCTTATGGCCGATGGTCACTGCACGGCCGGGCTCGACCATGACACGGTTCAGATTGCCGTAGCTGTGGCCCTCCAGACCGTTCCACCGATCGAACCACTCCTGCTGCCCTTGTGACAGCCTTCCGGAGGTCAGATAGCGCACCGTCCCCGGCCGAAGGATGCGTCTGCCGTTTTCGGCAATGCCGCCGTTCATCAGCATTCCGGTAAACAGACGATAGTCGTCCAGTGTGGAAAACAGTCCTGCACCGCCCGACTCGAAGGCATTGGCATTCCCCGTATTGGAGATTCCCAGATTATTGCCTGTGTAGGGCTCCAGCTCGGCACCAGCCTTGTCATGGTGATTCATATAGGCTGTCACAAGGCGATCCTTTTTGTCCTCCGGCACGTAAAAGGCCGTGTCCTTCATGCCGATGGGATCCAGCAGGACCTCCTTCATGTATTCTCCGAAGGTCATTCCGGTAACCGCCTCGACAACCGCACCCAAAATATCTGCAGAAACACCGTAGTTCCAGCCGGTTCCGGGCTGGAACAGCAGCGGGCACTGTCCGATCCTTTCTGCAAATTCCATGGTGGTCATCTGGTGATCGCTCTCCAGCCGCTGCATCTGATCGGCATAGACGACCGCGGTCGACCGTCCTGCCGCAGAGTGTACATCCGGATAGCAAAGACCGGACGTCATGTTCATAAGATGGCGGACAATCATTGCGTTCTCCGGGGCAACAGGGAGCAGCTCGCCGTTTTCCTTCTCATAGCTTTGATTTGCAAAGGAGGGCAGAAACCGGGAAACCGGATCCTGCAGATCCAGATAGCCGTCCTCCGCCAGCTTCATGACCGCCGCTGCCGTCACCGGCTTGGACATGGAATACATACGGTAGATGCTGTCCCTCCTGATGGGACGCCTCTTCTCAATATCGGCATATCCGCTCTCCAGATACAGCACCTCTCTGCCCTCGCGAATCAGACAGAAGGTGCAGCCTGCCATTTCCTTTCGTTCGATTGCTCTGTCCATACAGGACTTTATGGTATCCTTGATCTCGTTTACTGACATTGTCGACTCTCCGTTTCTGCAGCTTTCCTTATCTGCGGCGGTGCTGCGTCGTCCGGGACGCCGGCCGCGTGGCTGCTGCTCTCTCATGATACTGATGCCGGGGTCAAAAGGCGGGTGTTCCTAACGAGAGCAGGCTCTGATCGGAGCGCCCGCCTTTTGACCCTGATATCATTATACTGCGGGAGCTCAAACCTTCGGTGAATTGTACAGATGAAATGGTGCTGCCGGGACACCAGCCAGGCGGCGGGACGGCGGAAGGATGTCCTGCCGCGATGAATTCACTGTTTTCTTAGAACGTATGTTCTGCTATACTGGAATCATGACGAACCGAACCTACATTGCCATTGATCTGAAATCCTTTTATGCCTCCTCCGAGTGTGTGGACCGCGGGCTGGATCCCCTCACCACCCATCTGGTGGTTGCGGATGCCTCCCGCACGGAGAAGACCATCTGCCTTGCTGTCTCGCCTTCTCTGAAGGCTTACGGAATTCCCGGGCGCGCAAGGCTTTTTGAGGTTGTTCAGAAGGTTCGGGAGATCAACCGGCAGCGGAAGAGCAGGGCCCCCGGTCATATTTTCACCGGCTCCTCCGCCGATGCCGCAAGGCTGCTGAGGGATCCCTCCCTCTCGCTGGAATATATTACGGCCACGCCGCAGATGGCCCGCTATATGCAGGTCAGTTCACAGATTTATCATATCTACCTGCGCTACATTGCACCGGAGGACATTCACGTCTACTCCATCGATGAGGTTTTCATGGATGTCACGGACTATCTTCATACCTATCGGATGACACCGCACGAGCTGGCGATGCGGATGATTCTGGATGTGCTGAAGGCGACAGGCATTACGGCAACGGCAGGCATCGGAACCAATCTCTACCTGTGCAAGGTCGCCATGGACATCGAGGCCAAGCACATCCCTCCGGACGAAAACGGTGTCCGCATTGCGGAGCTGGACGAATTATCCTATCGGCAATCCCTCTGGAGCCATCAGCCGCTGACGGATTTCTGGCG
>CAYXAN010000302.1:0-2720 GCA_964461705.1 uncultured Sarcina sp.
TGTGAAGGCCATTATGGAGCTGATGCACGAGGATTACGGAGTCTGCAATCATGAAGACGGCGTGGAATTCTGGTATGAATTTTCCGTCCGATGAAGCAGGACAAGGACGAAAGAGGAAGAAGAAACAGATGAGTGTTGCGATTATCGATTACGGGGCAGGGAATATCCGCAGCGTGGAAAACGCGCTTTGTGAGCTGGGATATCCTGCGGTGCTGACAAGTGATTCGGACGTAATTGCTCATGCAGATCATGTGATCCTCCCGGGCGTCGGATCCTTCGGGGATGCGATGAGCAATCTTCGCAGGCGCGGACTGGAGGAGGTCATTCACGATGTCTGCAGACGCGGAATTCCGTTTCTTGGCATCTGCCTTGGCCTGCAGATTTTGTTCGATGAAAGTGAGGAGAGTCCGGGCGTGCGGGGACTCTCCCTTCTGAAGGGAAGGGTGGTGCGCTTTCCTTCGGATATGCCGGATTCCTTCCGACGTGAAAACGGTGCGGCAGAGGCCGTTCTCAAGGTGCCGGAAATCGGCTGGAACGCGCTGGAGTATCCGCAGCAGGCGGCAGGCGGCTCCGTATCAAAAAGGGGACGCCTGTTTGCAGGAGTGCCGGAGGGCAGCCATGTCTATTATGTTCATTCCTATTATCTCAAGGCGGAGGATCCGGCCATTGTGACGGCACAGTCGGAATACGGAGTCTGCTTTGATGCCAGTGTGGAGCAGGGAAATATCTTTGCCTGTCAGTTTCATCCGGAGAAATCCGAACGGATCGGAATGCAGATCCTGCAGAATTTCCTGCAGATCAGCTGACGCAGAGGCGAGATTGATAGAAAACAAAGGAGAGATCCACAGGATGTTGACCAAGCGAATCATTCCTTGTCTGGATGTCATGAACGGACGAGTGGTAAAGGGAATCCATTTTGTGCAGCTTCGGGATGCCGGTGATCCGGTCGAGGCCGGTGCCGCTTATTCCCGCGCAGGCGCGGATGAGCTGGTTTTCCTGGATATCACTGCCACCAGTGACGCAAGAGACACGGTGGCTGATATGGTACGCCGGGTAGCGGAAAAGGTCTTTATTCCCTTCACCGTAGGAGGCGGTATCCGGACGGTAGAGGACATGAAGGCCATTCTGCGGGAGGGCGCAGATAAAATTTCGGTGAATTCAGCAGCCATCAAGAGGCCGGAGCTCATTGCGGAGGGTGCGGACAAGTTCGGCAGTCAGTGCATCACGGTGGCCATAGATGCCCGAAGAAGGAAGGATGCGGACGGCTGGACCGTTTATATTGCCGGCGGACGCATTGATACCGGCATGGATGCGGTGGAATGGGCAAGGAAGGCGCAGGAGCTGGGCGCCGGCGAAATCCTTCTTACCAGCATGGATGGGGACGGCACAAAGGCCGGTTACGATATCGCATTGACGAGAACCGTTTCGGATGCCGTGAGTATTCCTGTGGTTGCCTCCGGAGGAGCCGGAACAAAGCAGCATTTTCTGGAGGCGCTGACAGAGGGCGGCGCGGATGCGGCGCTTGCCGCCTCTTTATTTCACTTCAAGGAGCTGGAAATTACAGAGGTCAAGGAATACCTGCGGGGGCACGGTGTTTCGGTGCGGCTGTGATGCCGCAGACGCAGAAGGACAAAAAGGAGAAGGCGATGAAGAAAAAAATCCACAATGAGATTTGCGGTGAGCTGCAGCCTGCGAAGGTTCTGCATTTTTTTGAAGAAATCTGCAGGATTCCGCACGGATCCTATCATGTGGAGGAGATCAGCAATGCCCTTGTGCGATTTGCAGGGGAACGGAAGCTGGAGTGCATTCAGGATGCCTCCTTCAACGTGATCATCAAAAAGAAGGCCACCGAAGGGGCATCCAGTCAGGAGCCGGTGATCCTGCAGGGGCACATGGATATGGTTCTGGAAAAGGAAAAGGATTGTCCCCTTGACCTCGAGCAGCAGCCCGTTGAGCTTTGCTGTGACGGGGAATACCTGTACGCGAAGGGCACCACCCTTGGCGGCGATGACGGCATAGCCGTAGCTATGATGATGGCTCTGCTGGACGATGATTCCATTCCGCATCCTCCGTTGGAGTGTGTCTTTACGGTCAATGAGGAGGTGGGACTTCTGGGAGCGGCAGCTTTGGAAACCGATCTTCTTGAGGGCCGCCGGATGATCAATCTGGACTCCGAAAAGGAAGGCATCTTTATCGTTGGCTGTGCAGGAGGGGCGCAGGAGGATGTCCACCTCCCGATCAAGAGGAAAAAGCGTGCCGGCAGGCGGATGATCCTTACGCTGGAGGGACTTCTTGGCGGACATTCCGGACAATGCATCGATATGGGACGCGCCAATGCCGATCTTGTAATGGGGCGAGTTCTGCAGACGCTTTCAGAAAGACTGCCGTTTCATCTGATCTCCATAGATGGCGGTCAAAAGGACAATGCCATTCCCCGCAGCTGTACGGCGGAGCTTTTGCTGGATCGGGATGTTCCCACCGCACAGATTGAAAAGCTGATTGCCGAGCAGATGAAGCATATTGCTGCAGAATATCGTATGACCGATCCGGACATCACCTGGTCGGTGGAATGGAAGGGCGTCTGTGCAAAGCCGGTGAAGGCTCTGACTGCAAAAAGTACGAAACGGGTGATTTCCTACCTGATGCTGGTTCCAAACGGTGTTTTGGAAACGGAGCAGACAAAGACTTCCGGCATTGCACTTCCGAGAACCTCGCTGAAT
>CAYXAN010000303.1:0-2714 GCA_964461705.1 uncultured Sarcina sp.
GTGATGCCTACTCCGCCCGGGAAATGAAGGAAATGTACGAGGGTGTTTATGTGGCAGGGTTCCTCCTCTTTTTCGGGGAGCAGATGCACTACTACATCACCGATGACGATGCGGAAAAGAACATCGTGGAAAGCGGCACCGTCGGGCAGGACGCAAGGAATCCGTCCTCCGGCCGGGACCGGTTTGACGCCATCAATGAGATTGCCATGCTGGCCGCCATGGGTCGGGATACCGAGGCGCTTTCCAAGCTGGAGCAATACAGCCGGAAGGCCCATCTGGTGCATCGACTGTTTCAAGGATGATAGGACATGCTGTTTGACAGGCAAAATGAGAAAAAGTTCATCATTGGAATGGATCTTCGGGAGGATACCTGTCAGATCTCGTACGGCTGGGAAAAGGGAGGAAGACTCCTGCAGGAGCCGGTGACCTATTCGGAGATCCCGGGAGGCGAACGCTTTGACCAGCCGCTGTCCCTGTGCTGGGTTCCCGGCGTCCGCCAGTGGTTTCACGGGAGTGAGGCCTCCCTTCACGCAGCGGACGAGGGCTGTGTATATATTCCGGGGCTTTGGCGGCTGGCCATGGAGAATGCTCCGATAACGGCGGAGAATAAGACCTATGAGGCGCGCGCCCTGCTGGCCTTGTATCTTGGACGGTGCCTTGCGGCTCTTCGCGAAAGAATTGACAGTGAGGCAAACGGAGAGCGGATTCCGACGGATCCGTGTGCAATGATGTTTACGATGCGGCAGACCGATGCCGGGACCATTGATCTTCTGGAGGACATCCGGCGGCGGCTGGATCTGCAGGCAAAGGTATATTATCAGAGCTTTGCCGGAACCTTTTACGATTTCGTATTGAGTCAGGACGCCTCTTTGCGGGAGTCGGCAGCGGCACTGGCCGAGTATCCTCAGGGAGGAAGGCTTCGGTTCAGCAAGCTGATTTTCAATCCGCACACAAGGCCCGTTGTCTCCTATATGAAGGAGACGGTCTACCCGGGGCTTACGGCAGATACGGATGCCGGCAAGGATCGGGAATTTGCCCAGATCCTCAAGCAGGAGCTTTCAGGGCAGCGGTTTTCGTCGGTTTATCTGACCGGCAGCGGCTTTCAGGGAGACTGGATGAAGCGCTCCACGGTTCTTCTGTGTCGGGGACGAAGAGCCTTTGCCGGGGAAAATCTTTTCAGCAAGGGAGCGGTATACGGAGCATTGTATCGGCTGGAAAAGCCGCCGGCCCTGAGGGAATATCTTTTTCTGGATCAGAACAAGCTTCGAACCAATGTGCTGATCTGCGCGGTGCATCGCGGCAAGGAGGAGCTCATCCCCGTTGTGGATGCCGGCGTGAACTGGTATGAGGTGCACGAGGAGACGGAGCTGATTTTGGACGGAACCGCGGAAATCAATCTGATTCTCAAGCCTTTGACGGGAGAACAGGAGCAGCCGTATCATCTTCGGCTGGACCGGCTTCCGGTACGGGAGGGACGAATGACGAGGGTTCGTCTGGAGTTTTCCATGACAGGACAGGATAAGCTTCACATTCACATGCAGGATCTTGGCTTCGGCGAGATCTTCCCCTCCAGCGGGCTGGCATGGGAGCAGACGATGACGCTGCAGTAAGGGAAACGCTGATGAAAGCGTTTCCTTAGAACCTCGCTGAACAGTTACGCTGATATCAAGCGGCAGTACCGGGAAAGCGGCCTGGATGGGAAGGGCCGCTGCGCAGAAAAATATGGCACGAGTGATCCTTGGTACGGGGCATCTGGCAAGCCGCCCCTACCATATAGCTACAATTGAACGAAATGTCTATTCCATAGAGGAGCTGTGCTACTCTCTGGAGCAGAGCGCACAGCTTCTGGACGTCTGGCTTTTGGATTCCGAACTGACAGACTGGATTGAGACAGAGTGCGGACTTCCGGAGCTGGCGAACCTGCTTCGCCCCTATCTTGGAAAGGAACGGCAGCTGTCGGCCTTTGTGTCGGTCATCCTGCATTATGTGGGCTTTGTGACAGAGGACAAGGAGGAGCGGACAAGGGAAATCGTTTCCTCCGGGCAGGGGCTGGAGCCCTTCCGGAAGAGGATGGCCAGAGCGGCCTATCTTCAGGAAAACGCACAGCCCTATGAGGCTCTGGAGGAATATCAGCAGCTGCTGGAGGAGCTTCCGGAACCGGAACGGCACCTTCGCACCAGGGTCCGCCGCGCCATGGGGAGGATTTATGCCGGCCAGTTCCGGTTTCGGACGGCGGCAGAGAGCTTTCAGAAGGCGTATGAGCTGACGGAGGATCCGGAAATTTATATAGAGTATCTGGCCTGTGTTCGTCTTGGTCTGTCCGATTCCTAATATCTTTCGTTCGTTGCCGAGCACCCGGAGAGCGGGCCGGCTTCTCTGGAGCTGGAAAAGCGCATGAAGAAGCTGAACGCTGAATTTGATGCCTCCGAGCGGAAGCTGGCGCTGGATTCCCTTCAGCGATATCAGTCGGAGGGAAGAGTGAGCAGCTACGAGGTGGCACTGCACCAGACGATCCAGCATCTCAAGGAGGAATACCGCAGCACAAAGGCAGCGGTCATTTGAGACGAAGCACGCACGGAACCTATGGATGGGAAATGGGAAGGCAATGCAGGAGGCAGTAGTGGAGCCCGACCGTCATGTGTCTCGTGTGGTAAGCAGCACAGTGGTGTCTGTCGATACAGCGGGGCAATATGTGCTAGTTGTGGTCAAGTGGG
>CAYXAN010000304.1:0-2707 GCA_964461705.1 uncultured Sarcina sp.
CGGCTGGCCATCGTCGGTGTAAACGGTGAGCCTAAGACCTCCGAGGAAATGGAACAGATCCTGTCCGCACGCCGTGCGCAGTGGAAGCCTCGGGAACCCAGATACCGCAAGGGCCTGCTGAAGCTGTATTCGCAGCATGCGGTCAGCCCCATGAAGGGTGCATACATGGAATAGTCCGGTACCTTCCTGCCGAGGAATGCTGCGATCCGTGTGTCCCAAGAGACAGCAGGGAAGAAGACATCGGGAGAGAAAGCAGCAGGAAGAAGGCAGCGGGAAGAGGGCGGCAGGAGAAAAGAGAGCAGGAGAAAAGACAGCGGGAGGAAGACAGCATGGAAGGGGATCAGGACATGAAATCCGTGGAGGAGATTTACAAAGAGATTCGATTCGGCGTGGATTATTATCCGGAGCACTGGCCGCAGGAGCGGTGGAGTGTCGATGCGAAGCTGATGCAGGAGCTGGGAATTCAGCTGGTGCGCATGGCGGAGTTTGCCTGGCAGAAGCTTGAGCCGGCAAAGGGACAGTTTCAGTTTGAATGGCTGGATCAGGCCATCGAGCTGTTGGGACAGCACGGGATCTATACGATACTGGGAACACCCACAGCCGCACCGCCGGCCTGGATCATTGAAAAGAACCCGGAGATTCTGCCGGTGGATTCGATGGGACAGCGCAAATCCTTCGGCGGGCGTCACCATGACTGTCAGAGCAATGAGGTTTACCGCGGGCACGTGCGGCGTCTGGTGACGGCCATGGCGGAGCATTATAAGGACAACCCCTACGTCATCGGCTGGCAGATCGACAATGAGCTGGGCAACAGCCATGGGGATCTGTGCATGTGTGAGAGCTGTCATGCCGCCTTTGCCAAATGGCTTGAAAAGCGCTACGGAACCATCGAGGCATTGAATGAGGCCTGGGGAACGGTGTTCTGGAGTCAGACCTATGATTCCTTTGAACAGGTTCCGACACCGCGGAAGACCCCGACAACGCACAATCCGTCGCTTTTGCTGAACTGGAAGAGATTTTGCTCGGATCTGGTGGTCGACTTCTGCTCCATGCAGGCGGACATCCTCCGCAGCATCGCGCCCCATCAGAAGCTGACGCACAATCTCATGGGCTTTTATGACAAGACGGATTACTACCGGCTGGCGCAGAAGCTGGATTTTGCGGCGAACGATCAGTATCCGCTGGGCTATTATCTGGCGTCGGCGGGTCAAAGCGCGGCGGAGATTGCAGCCTGCATGGATATGACCCGCAGCACAAAGCATCAGAATTTCTGGATGATGGAGCTGCAGTCCGGCCCGACAGGCGGCAGCACCATCGGGGCCAACCCGAAGCCCGGGCAGAACCTGCTGTGGACGGCGCAGTGCGTGGCGCACGGAGCGGACACCATTGTCTATTTCCGCTGGCGCACCTGTCTGTTCGGGACAGAACAGTTCTGGCACGGAATCCTGCCGCATCAGGGAGTTCCGAAGAGGCGGTATTACGAAATTCAGGATACGATACGGCGGCTTACGCCGGTCATGAGAGACTGCTGCGGGGTACCTGTGAAGACGGAGGCCGCGATCCTGTTTTCCTACGAGGAGGACTGGGCCATCACGCTGCAGCCGCAGCATCCGGACCTTACCTATACCGGGGAGATCCTGCGGTATTATCAGGAATTTTACAAGCGCGGCATCCCGGTGGAGTTTGTTTCGGAGGAGGCGGATTTTTCGGATTACAAGGTGCTTGTGGCACCGCTCCTGTATCTGAGTGATGCGGCAACGGAAAAGAAGCTTGCGGATTTTGTCCGGCAGGGCGGAACGCTGGTTCTGACCATGCGCACAGGGGTCATGAACCGGGACAACGTGTGCATGAGTGAGCTGCCTCTGCCGGGGGCGCTGGGGGAAATCGCAGGGGTCGAGGTCGATGAATACGACAGCCTGCTGGGACGGACAGTCCGTCTGGCTTATGGGGAAGACCGAAAGGGAACAGCGGACAAGTGGTGTGATATCCTGACGCCGACGACGGCCAAGACCCTGATCACCTATGACGAGGACTACTACAAGGGGCGTGCTGCGGCAACCGTCAATGACTGCGGTAAAGGAAAGGTATATTACATCGGCACCGTACCGGATGCCGGGACTGCCGGTTGGCTTGCGGATCAGTTCACGCAGGGTCTGACCTCGATGCAGACCGAACAGGACTCTGTCGAGATGACGGTGCGCAGGGGGAAGGAGAAGGAATATCTTTTTGTGATGAATCACTCGGCGCAGGTACAGGAGGCTCGGATTCCGCAGGGATGGACAGAAGGAAATCCCGAGGGCCTGACCCTGGAGCCCTTCGGCGTTCAGATTCTGGAAAGGGAGTATTGCTGAGCTTCCGGAGAGAGCATTGCTGAGATTCTTGAAGAGGAAGTATTGCTGAGCTTCCGGAAAAGGAGCATCGCCGGGATTTTGAAGAGGGGCGATCGCCAAGGCTCCGAAGGGGGAGTATTGCAGAGTTGAAAACAAGATGGCAGGGGAATATAGAGGGAAACCGGAAGAATTATATCTATCCGTTCTTCTGGCAGTACGGGGGAAGTCAGGAGGAGCTTTCGGAGGAGCTGGACCGGATCTATGCGTGCGGGATTCGGGCCGTATGTGTGGAATCAAGGCATCATCCGGACTATGCCGGTCCCGGCTGGTGGAGCGACATGGATGTCATTCTTGACGAAGCAAAAAAGCGCGACATG
>CAYXAN010000305.1:0-2696 GCA_964461705.1 uncultured Sarcina sp.
AGCGCACGGTGTAATCATCGATGGCCTCCGCACTCTCAAAGTAGTCGTACTTTACCGCATGTCCGCTGTCCTGCAGCACCTGAATGGAGAAAACAACATCACTTGCGGTAATCGGATTGCCGTTGGAATCCTTGATATAGTCATACAGATGAACATCCCAGTGCAGATCATCCACCTGCTCGTAGTCCTTAGCCAGGATCGGCTTATAATCGTTGTTTTCAAGGTCGAACAGAGTCTCATAGTAGTTCGGCGCAACGATCATATAGCTGGATGCACCATAGCCGCCGGGTCCAAGATCCTTCGGGTCATCCGAAAGTCCGATGGTCACCTTGTCGTAGGTTTCATCGGAATCCGCGGTGGATTTTCTTGTTGTATCCCGCTCCGGAGCAGCTGATGCCGTATCCTCCGCTGAATCCTCTGACGTCTCCTCCGATGCTGCCGCCGTCCCCTCGCTGCCTGTCGATGATGTGTCCGATCCCGAACAGCCCGCAAGAGAGGACGCCACTATCCCCGCTGCCGCCAGCAATGCCAAACGCTTTCTTAACTCTTTCCAAGTCATATGTACCCCTCCATCTCTGAAACAAATCCATTGAAAGCCTTCCGGAACTGTGTTTTCCCGATATTGTCTGACTGAATTTCATCAATGCATTGATTTCCTTTGTTCATTTGCATTATAGAAAGTAACGTTTGAGCAAAACAAATCGTTTTAAGCCCATATTGTTTCCAAAAAGGAAAATATCGTGCATAATATCAAAAAGAACCATCTCGATTTTCAGCATTGTGCCGATAAATCAAGGTGGTTCTCTCTGTTTTATTTGCTCTTCATGGAAAAATTGCGGATGCCGCAAAAATTATAAATAGAGGTTGTAAGGAGCTTCACCCCCTGTGATCCGGATCACTCTCTGCCTTGCTGCGCATAAACTCCCGAAATTTTCCGGCATTTTCGGAAAGCGGATGTCCCTTCAGCCAGCAGACCTCAACGACGGCCTCTTTTGCAGGAACCAGGGGAATGACTCGAAGCTCCTCCAGCATGATCGGTTTCAATGCCTTTTCCCATAAGATCCCGACACCGGCATCCTCTGCGATAAGTTTTGCAATGGTGCTGCCGACCGTAGCGGTAATCGCAATCCGCGGCTGGTACCCTGCCTCGTCAAAGCCCTCGAAGATCAGCCGGGCCAGCGGGTTCTGGTCAGATTTCGGAAAGGCGACAAAATACTCATTTCGGATATCCTCAAAGGTCACGCTGGAGAACGCCGCCAAAGGATGATTTTTGTTGCACACAAAAACCATCCTCTCCTTCCGATATGGAAAGCTTTCCAGCCTTCCGTCGCTTTTATCCGGATTCACCAGCACGGCAATCTCACAGCTTCCGTCCTCAAGGAGCCCTCTGGCATCATGAAACTCGCTGATGAGAACGTTAATGTTCTCCCGTTTTCGAAATTCCAACGCCTCCTCAAACAGGCGGTAATGTGCCACCACATTGAGCGACTGCCTCTGCTCTGTCCTGCGGTGCTCGATGAGTGCCCGCAGATCATCATACCTGCTGACAATGTCCCTGGCATACGGCACCAGCAGCTCACCGTTCTCATTCATGACGGAATTGCGGCGAACCCGCTTAAAGAGCGACATTCCCAGCTCCTCCTCCAACGCACGCATGTGCTTGGACAGGGAGGAGCTGGTTGTGTATAATTCGTCCGCAGCCTCACTTAGGGTCTCTGCCCCGATGATTGTCAGGAACTCTCTTAAATACTCAATCTCCATATCATTTCCGTTTCAGGGCCATGAAATGCGAATGAGCCTGCATTTTCATAATTGTTCCTCTGCCGGATTACCCCATCACGACCTGAACCTCATACTCGCTCTTTTCGTTCCGGAAGGGAATGACATGTCCCTCCACGGCAGCGCCGTCCACCAGCATCTGCTTCACCCCCTTTTCCACATGATCCGGATTGGTGACATGGATATGGTAGGTGACACCGCGGAATTTCCTCGTCAGGTCGTAATCGCCGAAATCCTTCGGCACACAGGGGTCAATCGACAGACCCTGATGCGTCGGCATCACACCAAGAATATACTGCGAAATATTGGCAAATGTCCAGGCCGCCGTGCCGGTCAGCCAGCTGTTTTTGCCCTCGCCGAAGTATTTGGCCTCCTTGCCGGCCACCATCTGACAATACACATAGGGCTCCGTGCGGTGAATCTCGGATATCTCCTCCGTATAGGCCGGGCAGGTCTTCTTGTAGATTTCAAAGGCCCGGTCTCCGTGTCCCACAACGGTCTCCGCAATGGATACCCACGGATTGTTGTGGCAGAAGATGCCGCCGTTCTCCTTATATCCCGGCGGATAGGAGCTGATCTCACCCAGCTCCAGATGATAGCGCTTGTAGGCAGGCCACAGAATGCAGACCCCGTATCTGCTGTCCAGATATTTCTCAACGGACGCCAAAGCCTTTTCGGCCTGTCCTTCCTTCACCCCGCAGCCTGCCAGAACGCAGAAGCCCTGCGGCTCAATGAAGATCTGTCCATCCTCACACTCGTGGGAGCCCACCTTGTCGCCGTGGGCGTCATAGGCACGGAGAAACCACTCTCCGTCCCAGCCGGCCGTGGTCACTGCCCTGTAAACCCGGTCCACCGCCTCTCTTGCCCGTGCAGCCTCGGCGGCATCTCCCCGAAGCCCCGCGATCTGTGCGTATTCC
>CAYXAN010000306.1:0-2695 GCA_964461705.1 uncultured Sarcina sp.
GTAAGCCGGTGTTCCCACTCTTCTCTAAGGAAACGCTGATTAAATCAGCGTTTCCTTAGCAACCTCCGGTGGATCGCACGGATTTGCAAGGGAAAATGCTGCTTCGCAGCCGGGATCCGGCGGGGGAAACGCTTTAATCAGCGTTTTCCTAAGGACGGGTCCGCGCCGGAAGCCGCTGCTTCGCAGCCGGGATCCGGCGGGGGGAAGCGCTTTCATCAGTGCTTCCTTAAAGTGTATCAGCTTGTGCAGCAGGAGAAAACAATGCAGGAGAAGCGCAGAAAGACAGGCATATTCCGGGAGATTCGTAATGACGAGGTCTTTGTTCATAAGCTGGTTACCCTTGTCTTTCCCATTGCCCTTCAGCAGTTCATGCTGGCGGTGGTCAGTGCATCGGATGCGCTGATGCTGGGAAGGCTGGATCAGGATGCGATGTCGGCGGTGTCGCTCGCGGGACAGATCGCCTTCGTGGAAAATCTGTTCTTAACGGCAATGGTTCTGGGCCTGTCAGCTCTGGCGGCGCAATACTGGGGAAAGGGAGACCGGGCAGCAGTCGAGCGTATTTTTGCTTATGTGATGAAGGTGACGGTGTTAGTGAGCTTTCTGTTCTTCCTTGCGGGGCTCTTTCTGCCGCGGCAGCTGATGATGCTGTTCACGGACGAGGAGGTGCTGATTCAGGGAGGTGCAGAGTACCTTCGTGTGGTGGCGCTGTCCTACCTGCTGACCGGCATCTCGCAGATCTATCTGTGTATGATGAAAAATACGGATCGCGCACCCAGCGCAAGTCTTATCAGCTCCTGCAGCGTCATCATCAATATCGTTCTGAATGCGGTTCTGATCTACGGCTTGTTCGGCGCACCGAGAATGGAGATCGCAGGTGCTGCGCTGGCTACCGTGCTGGCAAGAGTCATTGAGGTCAGCTGGTGCATCATCGAGAGTCTGCGGGGAGATCATATCCGGCTGAAGCTCTGCGGCAGCGCAAAGAGCGGATGGAACGGTGAAAGACTCCGGAAGGATTTCTGGAAATATACGACGCCGATCCTATGCAATGAAATGTCCTGGGGCATCGGCTTTACCATGTATTCGGTGATCATGGGGCATCTTGGCTCCGACGCGGTGGCAGCCAATTCGGTGGCATCGATTGTGAAGAATCTCATCGTCTGCATCTGCCTTGGCCTTGGCAGCGGCGGCGGAATTCTCCTTGGCAACGAGCTGGGAGCCGGGAGAATCGAAAAGGCCAAACGGTATGGCGACCGGCTGTGTGCGCTCGCCATTGTGTGCGGGGCGATATCAGGTGCGCTCCTGCTGGCTCTGTCACCGCTTATCCTGTCGTTTGTGACGCTGACCCCAACGGCAGCATGGTACCTTCGCTGGATGCTGGTGATGAGCAGCTATTATCTGATTGGGAAATCCTACAGCGGGCTGACGATCGGCGGAATCTTCTGCGCAGGAGGAGACACCCGGTTCGGGTTCCTGTGCGATTCGGTTACGATGTGGTGTATCTGCGTGCCGATCTCGGCAGCAGCGGCCTTTCTCCTGAAGCTGCCGGTGCTGGCCGTGTTTTTCCTGATCAATCTGGATGAAATCGTGAAGATGCCGGTGGAATACCGGCATTACAAAAAATATCAATGGGCAAAGAATCTGACGGAGCAGGAGAAGCGCTCTGCATGATGGGAATGTGCTTTAGAGGAGGGGATCAGAATGACAATGAGGGAACGTATTGCAGAAGGAAAGCTGTTCACAGATTACTGTGAGGGACTTCCGGAGGACCGGCTGAATGCCAAAAAGAGAATGATTCGGTTCAATACCTCCATGCCGGATGATGAAAAAGGACGGATGCAGGCTCTGAGCGAATTGCTGGGGAAGGAAACAAAGGCCTGGGTGGAACCGCCGTTTTATTGCTGCTACGGGACGAACATTACGCTGGGCGACGGCTCCTATCTGAATTTCAACTGCAATTTTGTGGATGACGGAAGGATTACGGTAGGAAAGAGCGTGATGTTCGGACCGGCGGTGACCATTGCAACAGTGGGACATCCGATCCATCCGAACATGCGGGAATACATGTACACCGATCCTGTTACAATCGGCGACAACTGCTGGATCGGCGCGGGTGCAACCATTTGTCCCGGAGTTACGATCGGAGAAAACACTGTCATCGGAGCCGGATCCGTTGTGGTTCATGACATCCCGGCCAATTCGGTCGCTGCAGGGAATCCGTGCAGAGTGCTGCGCAAGATTGGCGAACAGGATCAGAAATATTATTACAAGGAGCGGCTGATCGACGAAGCGGATCTGGAAGAAGAGCGAAAACTGAGATAATGTCCGGTAAAATTTCTGTCGTCATTGCCGTTATGATCTTCATCCCCGTCTTCACATCCAGGCAAAAGAATAAGACTCAGAAACAGCTAGATTTGCCGCTGTTTCTGAGCCCTTGCAGCTTTTAGAATATTGAGACTTCGTTGACGAAGCACCGCAAGATTACTTTTTCAGAAGATTGTTGATCCGTTCCTGAATCGTGTCCACCGGGGCATTCAACTCTTCTGCAATCTGGTCGGCGGAATAATGCAGCTTCGTGTAATAAATCTGCGTCATACCTTCCAGCTTACCTTCACGCTTTCCTTGTGCGAGGCCTTTCTCTATTCCTCGGTTTTCCACTCTGTCCAATACTTCACACATACTGACACCTCCTTCCGTC
>CAYXAN010000307.1:0-2645 GCA_964461705.1 uncultured Sarcina sp.
CCGGAAACCAGTCCGTCCGCCTCTCCGTTCTTGACCATGAGGACACCGTAGGTGGTGTAATCACTCAGCAGGGTCTCCCTTGCCTTTTCCAGAGTCATTCCCTTATTCTTGCGGATCTCATAAAGAAGATTGGAGTATTTGTCCAGCTTCTCCGGATTGTTCTTCGGATCGATGATGACGGCATCCGACACATGAACTCCGTAGTCCTTCGCATCTGCGTAAATCTGCTCCGGATCTCCCAGAAGAATCAGTCTTGCAATCTTCTGGCTCAAAATCTCCGCTGCCGCACGAATGGTGCGCTCGTCCTCTGCCTCCGGCAATACAATGGTCTTCACATTTGCCTTGGCGCGTTCCTTAATTCCGTCAATGAATGACATAGCTTCTTTCTCCTCCTTGCAAACATCTTCCACTCTTTTCTTTTTCCATGAAAGCGGTTTCATTATATCGTCACAAAATAGGGGGTTCAAGGGAAAACTGTGTCAACTTTTTAACGTCAAATCTTTAACGGAATTCTGCCAGCATTTTCCTCACCTTGGCCTTAATCCGCTGCAGTGCATTGTCGGTGGACTTGGGATCCTTCCCCAGTTTTTCCGCAATTTCCACATAATCCAGATCCGAGAGATACAGCTCCAGCACCTGCCGTTCCATGGCGCTCAGCGCCTCCCATATGCTTTTTTCCAGCTGCCGGCCGCTCTCCTCGGAAATGTATCGGTTTTCCGGATCCTCCGTGTCCGAAGCAAGCAGCTCCAGGTAGCTTTCCGAATCGCCGCTTCTGCCCTGCGCGATGTCGGCAGCGGCCGGATGACCTCCCTCCCCCATCACGGCATCGTAGGAAACGGCCTCATTTAACGGGCGATGCTTCTTTCTGCCCGCTGCCTCCACTGCCGTGTACAGCTGCCTTGCAACGCACAGATCGGCAAAGGTTGCAAAGGAGGCCTCCTTTCGGGCATCATAATCCCGCACGGCCTTAAACAGCCCCAGCATTCCCTCCTGAATCAGATCCTCCCGATCTCCTCCGTTCGGAAGATACCGGTTTGCCGCCTTGCTTCGAACCATGCCCTTATATTTGTCCATAAGAAAATCAGTCGCAGCGGAATCTCCGCCGCGACTGCGCGCAATCAGTTCATCATCCGATAAATTCGAATATCCGTCCCTCATCTGCCGTCTTCCTGTTCCTCACACGCCCCTTTGCCGCAGGATTTCGTAGGAGAGCACGCCCATGGCAACGGAGGCATTCAGGGAATTGATCTGTCCCTTCTGCGGAATGGCTGCGATGATATCGCACTTTTCCTTCACAAGGCGGGAAACACCCTCTCCCTCATTGCCGATGACCAGTCCGATGGAGCCCACCAGATTCTGTTTGGTCATCGGTTCCCCGCTCATATCCGCGCAGACAAACCACATTCCCTTCTTCTTCAGCTCCTCAATGGTGGCGCTCATATTCGTCACCTTGGCGACCGGGGTGTAATTCAGGGCTCCTGCCGAGGCCTTGGCCACTGTGGCGGTCAGCCCGACGGCGCGATCCTTGGGAATGATGACGCCGTGTGCCCCGACAATGTTCGCCGTGCGGATGATGGCTCCCAGATTGTGCGGATCCTCAATATTGTCCAGCAGAATAAAGAAGGGATCCTCCTCTTTCTCCTTGGCCAGGGCAAACATATCCTCAATCTCGGAATAATGATATGCCGCAATGACCGCGATGACGCCCTGATGGCTGCCGGTTTCCGACATCTGATCCAGGCGCTCTCTGGAAACGTATTTGATCGGCGTGCCCGACTTGGCCGCATTTCGTTTGATGGTGTTGACCGCGCCGTCCTGACAGCCGTCCAGCACATACAGACGGTCCACGGTTCTGCCGCTGCGGAAAACCTCCGTAACGGCATTGCGCCCCTCTACGCGGCTCTCATTCTCACCGATGACGGCGTTGTCATCCAGTTTGTAATTGACGTAGGAATCATCGGCGCTCTTCCTGCTGCGGCCGCCCCGCCCGCGGGTCTGCCTCTTTGGGCTGTCCGGCTTCAGGTTTTCTGTTGTCGAATTTTCCGCTTTCGTGCTGTCCTTCTTCAGACGGTTCGTCTTCGGGCTGTCCTCCTTTGATTTCGCAGCATTCGGATCAGCGGAGGTCTTCCTTCGCTGCCCCTTCTTGATTCCTGCCTCCTTATCGGCCTGCTTTTGCTCCATATATTGACGATTTGACAGCTTATGTGCATTCTTCTCCATGATTCCACGTTTACAGGCTGATCCCAGCCCTCTCCATTCCTTCCTTCAAAAGCTCCAGAAAGCGTTCTGTATTGTCCTGCAGATAAAGGTAGCCGCACAGGGTCTCCAGTGCCGTTGCCTTGAGGTATTCCTCCAAGCTGGCATTCTTGGCGTGATGCGAGGGATTTGCGTTGAGTCCCCGATGATAGATCCGTTCCTCCTCCTTTGTCAGAAGCTCCCGGATCGCGTCTCCGATCCTGGCCTGCGCTCTGGCGGATACAAGCTTTCCCGTAGCCTCATGCAGCTTGTGTGCCTGTCGGTTTCCCATGGAGACCGCTATTGTTCTGGCAAGAACGGAATATACGCCGTCTCCCAGAAAGGCCAGTGTAAGTGGCGAATACGTTCGGATATCCACCGGTCTGTGCGGGAACGCCGCACAGACCTCC
>CAYXAN010000308.1:0-2630 GCA_964461705.1 uncultured Sarcina sp.
ACATCGGAATCCTGAACATGGCTTACATTGTCGACAGCTATGAGGAGGGTCTGAAAATCATGGAGACCGATACCTTCCAGGGCTGGGATCAGGAGCTGTCCGAGAACGGAATCTGCACACTGGCCTACAACTATTTTGACGGAGCCCGTTCCTTCCTGGGACATGAGGCTTACGAGAAGCCGGAGGATCTGAAGGGCGTTGTCATTCGTACCCCGGGTGCGGATCCTTATGTGGAATCCATTTCCGCGCTGGGCGCAACGCCGTACAACATCGCCTTCTCCGAGGTGTACAACGGAATCCAGACCAAATCCATCGACGGCTGTGAGATCGGCTACACCAGTGCCGTATCCGGCAAGTTCTATGAGGTTTGCGAGTATCTGAGCAAGACCGAGCACATTCAGCTGTTCAACATGGTCATCTGCGGCCAGGCATGGTTTGACAAGCTGCCGGAGGAATATCAGGAAATCGTGAAGGCGGACTTCTATGACTGCGCCAGCGAGAGCGCACAGGAGGTCATTGACGCACAGCCCGAGCTGGAGCAGACCCTGATCGACAACGGAATGAATGTCGTTGAGGTGGATAAGGATGCCTTCCGTGAGGCAGCGAAAACGGCCTATGAGAAGCTGGGCTGGACAGAGCTGCGCGAACAGCTGTACGAGGAGGCCGGACTCGAGAAGTAATCAGCTGACGCGGCGGCTGCCGGATGGCCGGCTGTATGCGCGGAGCGCTGTGTTTGATGAGAATCAGCAAGTAAACACTGCCTCCTGCATCGGGTAACGTTGCGGGAGGCTTTTTATTTCAAATTTCAAAGCAGGGGCAGAAGCTATGAAAAATATCTATAAGAAGCTATGTAAGCTGGAGGAGTGGATTGCCTTGATCCTTGTGGCCGGCATTGCCGTGCTGGTTTTTGTGTCGGCATTGATGCGCACCATAGGACATCCCCTGAACTGGGCGCAGGACGTCGCGCTGATTGCCTTCGCATGGCTGATCTTTCTTGGAAGCGATGTGGCAATGCGGGGATCGGGACTGATCGGCGTGGATCTGTTTGTAAAGAAATTCCCCAAGCCCGTTCAAAAGGGAATTGATGTGGTGTTCAAGGTCATCATTGCCGCATTCCTGTGTGTGCTGATCTACTATGGCTACGGAATGACAACGACCGGCTGGACGCGTCAGATTACCTCGCTGCATGTAAGCTACGGCTGGGTCACCATGGCCGTTCCGGTAGGCGCATTTTTGATGCTGATTTCGACGATCCTGAATCTTGTGGAGCGGATCAAAACTCCGGCGGAGCAGGAAATAAAGCATGAGGCGGGGAGGGACATCGGATAATGTTTATCGCAATCATAATTTTCCTTGTTTTCCTGTTGTTGGGGATGCCGGTGGCCTTTGCCATTGGCTTGTCGGGCTTTTCCTTTTTCGTCATTCGGGACCTGCCCATGACGGTTCTGGTGCAGAAGTCCATTTCGACCTCCCAGAGCTTCACCATGCTGGCCATTCCGCTGTTTATCCTGGCCGGAAATCTGATGAACAGCTGCGGCATCACAAAGCGGCTGATGCGCTTTGCCAATGCCTGCACCGGTCATATGTACGGCAACATCGGTCAGGTATCCTGCCTGATGTCGACCCTGATGGGCGGCGTTTCGGGCTCCGCTGTTGCGGATGCGGCCATGGAAAGCCGGATCCTGGGACCGGAAATGCTGCGCCTTGGGTACAGCAGAGGCTGGTCTGCCGCCGTTAACGGTCTGTCCGGACTGATTGTAGCCACCATCCCGCCCAGCATGGGACTGATCATCTACGGAACCGTGGGTGAGGTGTCCATCGGGCGTCTGTTCATGGCCGGCTGGGTTCCCGGAATTCTGATGTGTGTGCTGCTGATGCTGGCGACCTCCTGGAGTGCGCACCGCTTCGGCTACAAGCCCGAGCATGACCACCCGGCGCCGCTGTCCGAAATCCTCAAGACGCTGCTGGACAGCATCTGGGCGATTCTGTTCCCGGTATTGCTGATCGTTCTGATTCGCTTCGGCATCATGAGCCCTACGGAGTCCGGCTCCTTTGCCTGTGCCTATGCGCTTCTGGTAGGAACGGTATGCTATCACGAGCTGACCTGGGAGAGCCTTATGCAGACGCTGCGGGACAGTGTGAAGGACATCACGGTGATCACGATCATCCTGGCCTTCTCCGGGGTGTTCGGCTACGGCATTGTATATGATGACATCACCATCACCATCGCCAATGCGCTGACCAGTGTTACCAGCAACCGTATTCTCCTGCTGTTCCTGGTGGTTCTGTTCCTGCTGCTGTGCGGCATGTTCATGGAAACGACGGTTATCGCACTGATCCTGACCCCCATTCTGCTGCCGGTAATGCGCAGCGTCGGCGTGGATGAGGTGGTGTTCGGCATGATCATGATGACCACGGTTACCTTCGGCGTAATGACGCCTCCGGTGGGCACGGCTCTGTACGCGGTGTCCGACATCATGGGCTGCCCCATCGAGGACACCTTCAAGGAAGGCTGGCCCTTCTATCTGGCGGTTATTATGGTCATCGTATTCATGATCTTCTTCCCGGATGCGGTGCTGCTGCTGCCGAATCTGGTCTACGGAACGGCAGGGTGAGATAAGAGCACACAG
>CAYXAN010000309.1:0-2618 GCA_964461705.1 uncultured Sarcina sp.
TCATTTGCAAAAATGCTCTTCACGCCCTGCCGCATCACCGGATCCAGACCGTCAAAGGTTTCGTCACAGAGCATATATTTGACGCCTGAGCAAAGCCCCAGGATGATGGACAGCTGCTTCTTCATTCCCTTGGAAAAGGATGCAATCCGCCTCTGCGGATCCAGACCGAAGTCCTTCATCATCCTGCCGAAGCGGTATTCGGAAAAATCCGGATACAGCTCTGCAATGTATCGGCTCATTTCATTTCCCGTCGCATTAGGAAAATAATAATAGTCATTCGGAATAAAGAAAATCTCGCGCTTCACCTCCGGATTGTCATACACCGGCTCCTGATCAACGCAGATGGTTCCCTCATCCTGCCGCATGACTCCCGCCAGCATCCGCAGCAGAGTACTCTTTCCCGCTCCGTTGGTTCCCAGCAGGCCGAAAACCTCTTTATCATTTATCTTGATCGACACATTGTTGACTGCGACACAGTCCGCAAAGGTCTTGGTTACATTCATGGTCTCGATCATTTTGTCAGCTCACCCGCTTTCCTGTAGAGTTCATCCCGCTGAAGTCCCAGTTCATCCGCTTCCTTCAAAAGGCTCGCCATGCGCTGCGCCAGCTCCGTCTTTTTGTTCTCCATCAGCTCCTTGCCGCCGCTCACATAATTTCCTTTTCCCTTGACGGTATACAGAAATCCCTGGCGCTCCAGCTCAGCATAGGCCTTCTGTACCGTATTGGGATTGGTGGACAGCTCCATGGCAAGAGATCGAACCGAGGGCATCTGCTCCCCAGGCTCCAGAACGCCCTTCAATATCAGCGTCTTGTACCGCTCCGAGATCTGCTCGTAAATCGGCCTCGAATCCCGATAATCGATCAAATCCATGTCCTTCCCCTTCCGTATCTACTGTACTAGTCATCGTGATACAGCCAGAGTAGCACTCTCATACCGTGTTGTAAAGAACCTGCCGCAAATTTATTTCCTCGCGATTTTTCTGTCGTTGCTGCCAAGACGCCGGTCAGGCGACAAGGCGGCATCCGGACGCTATCCCTTCACGTATTGCCCCACACGAATTTCATATACCTCTCCGCGAAGAATCATCCTTGTCAATTCTCTTTGCATTTCGGCGCAGGTCACCTTTCTGGCTGCATGCTGTATCACCTGACCGAAAATGTCGTCCAGGCTGTGCGGTGTGGATCGATCCAGACACTGCAGGATCGCCTCATTCAGCGTCATAGGAGGCCTTGCATTTTCCTCCCTCATCCTGCGGACTTCCTCTGAATCCTCTAAGTCATGCCGCATGATCTCCGACCGAAATGCCGCCGTTTCGTGCCGCACGTCCTCTGCCCGGAATGACGCCGTTTCGTGCCGCACGTCTTCTGCCCGGAATGACGCCTGCTCCGTTCCTTTCGCCGGCGTTCTCCCCTCTTCCCGTATTCCCAAAGACTCCAGCAGCATCTCCGGTGAAAGAGCAATTCCTGCCCCCTGCCGGATAAGCTCATTGCAGCCTGCGCTGTTGCGGTCGTCAATGCGTCCCGGAAGTGCCCACACATCCTTTCCCTGCTCCAGCGCACGATCGACAGTGATCAATGTTCCGGAGCGTTCCCTTGCCTCGATCACCAGGAGGATATCTGACAATCCGCTGATGATGCGGTTTCGTGAAGGAAAAAACCGGTTCTGCGGCTGCAGGCCCGGGCGATATTCCGATATCAGGCCTCCGCGATCCGCCAGTGCTTCATACAGGTCTCTGTTTTCCTTCGGATAACAGACATCGACGCCTCCCCCAAGGACAGCAAAGGAATCGTCGCCCTCATCAAGAGCTCCGCGTCCTGCAATTCCGTCAATGCCCCTTGCCATGCCGGAAATGATCTGTACCCCTTCTGCCGCAAGACTTGCTGCAAAATGTCTTGCCTGCATTCTGCCGTAGGCGGACGCCATTCGTGTCCCTACGATACCGACCGTCGGCTTCCTCTCCTCCGGAAGGCGTCCCTTAACATACAAACCGAACGGCGGGTCCTCGATTTTCTTCAGCCTCTCCGGGTAATCCGGCTCCCCCGCCCAGATATACCGGATTCCCTGCCGGTGATATTCCTGCGCAAGCCGCTCAAGATTTGCCTGCTGCGCATAGGCCCTTCTTGCTTCCCTCAAAAGGTTCACCGTCCGTTTCACCATTGCTGCGGGAAATTGCTCCCTTTCCTCCCGGTAACGTTTCCTGTTTTCCTCCTGTACGGCCCTTTCCACAAACGGATGCAGAAGCCCTTCCTCCATGTAGTAGAGGTTCTCGGCAAAGCGGATGCTGCTCCCCTCCTGCCTCCACAGCACATACAGCATTTTTCTCCCGATATTCGGGATTCCGGCAAGCCATAAATCAAATACAGACATTGTGTCACTTCCCTCCGGGCAGCATTCCCTCCGCACCGGGATGCCCCCGGTCTGCTGAACGATATCCCACGGCCTCTGCCAGATGATCCTCGGTAATGTCCTGTGCTCCGTCCAGATCCGCAATGGTTCTGGCCACCTTCAGGATCCGGTAAAAGGCCCGGGCAGACAGATTCATCCGGCGGAAAACCTCTTTTATGAATTGCTTCTCCTTGGAACCGAGCGGACAGTAAAGATCGGTCTGCGGCGCATT
>CAYXAN010000310.1:0-2616 GCA_964461705.1 uncultured Sarcina sp.
TCCGATGTGTCCCATGCCCTCCTCGCTGCCGTAGCAGCTGCTCACCATCTCGGGCTCGATGCCGGAAACGCCGAATCTCTTCTGATAATAGGCACAGACCGCATCCAGCAGCTCCGGCAGATCCCGAAGGGAATATTTCCAGTTTTCCGGGTCCTTTGCTGCTTCAATGAGTGCCTCCCTGATGTGCTCCGCCACCGGAAAATCCGGTGTTCCGACGAACAGGTTGTAAAGTGTCCTTCCTTCCTTTTCCAGCTCAATCCGTTTCGCATTCAATGACGCGAAAATTTCATCACCGAATTGGTCCATTCTTTTGCTGAACTGCATTTTGTCGCATCCCTCCTGTCCGGCGAGGTATTTGGTCCTGAGCGCTCCTTGCAGCCGGATCATTCATGGGGATCGATTCCCAAAAGGAGCGGTATTGCTCCGATGATCCTGTCCACGCAGCCCTCGATGCCGTACTGCGAGGAATCCAAGGAGATGTCCACATGGGTGGCATCCTTCCAGTTGTCGCCGGTATAGTAATGATAATACTCACTGCGCCGTTTGTCACAGTCGTGGATTCGTTTATACACCTCCCGGTCGGACAGTGCAAGGCTGTATGATTTGATTCTTTCCTTGCGGAATTCCAGCGGGGCATGGACGAACACCCGCAGCACATTATCCTTGTCCGACAGCAGGTAATCTGCACAGCGGCCGATGATGATGCAGCTCTCCGTCTGCGCCATCTCCTTGATGACCTTTGCCTGGAAGCTGAACAGATTCCTCGTGGACACATAGTCGTTGGAATCCGGCGGCAGGATCTCACCGTTGTACACCTTCTGCGCCGCACTCATCATCTCCCGGAACCCGATTCTCTCATCGGCGGCGCCGAACAGGGTCTCATTGATTCCGGACACATCCGAGGCCCTTCGCAGCAGGTCCCGGTCATAATAGGGAATTCCCAGCCGCTCAGACAGAAGCTTTGCGATATCACTGCCGCCGCTGCCCTTTTCTCTTGCGATTGCAATCACATAATTTTTGCCCATAGCTCTCTCATTTCTGCGGTTCTGCCGCATTACGGAAACGCCGATGAATGCTTTTTACGCACCCAGATAGGCCTTCCGCACGCCGTCATCCTCTGCCAGTTCCTTCGCCGTTCCCTCCATGGCGATCTTTCCCGTCTCCAGCACGTAGGCACGATCCGAGATGGCAAGTGCCATTTTCGCATTCTGCTCCACCAGAAGGATGGTGATGCCGCTCTTATGCAGTTCCTCTATGATGGCGAAAATATCCTTTACCAGAAGCGGCGACAGTCCCATGGACGGCTCATCCATAAGAACAATCCTGGGATTGGTCATCAGAGCCCGCCCCGTTGCCAGCATCTGCTGCTCCCCGCCGGAGAGCGTGCCGGCCAGCTGACGTCTTCGTTCCTTTATTCTTGGAAAATGTCCGTAAACCATTTCCAGATTGCTGTCAATCTTCTTCCTGTCATTCTCAATATACGCCCCCATCATCAGGTTCTCTTCCACGCTCATCCGGGCGAAAACATGACGTCCCTCCGGAACGTGCGACATTCCGAGCTTGATGATGTTGTGCGCCGGTGTTTTCTGCAGATTGTGTCCGTCCAGCAGGATCTCGCCGGAGGCGGCGGGGATCAGGCCGCTGATGGTGTGAAGCGTCGTTGTTTTGCCTGCACCGTTTGCCCCGATCAGAGACACCAGCTCACCATCCTCGACCCGAAGAGAAATGCCCTTAATGGCATGTACGGCTCCGTAATATACATTCAGATTCTTGATTTCCAGCATATGCTGTCTCCTTTTCCATCCGTGCTGTCTCAGGCTCCCAGATAGGCTGCGATCACCTGCGGATTGGAGGCAATTTCCTCCGGCAAGCCCTCTGCAATGGTCTTGCCGTAATCGATCACCTTGATTCTCTCGCAGACATTCATAACCAGCGACATGTCATGCTCAATCAGGAGAATGGCAATACCGAAGCGATCGCGGATCGTGTTGATGCAATTCATCAAATCCTCTGTTTCCGTGGGGTTCATTCCGGCTGCCGGCTCATCCAGCAGCAAAACCTTCATGTCCGTTGCCAGCGCCCGCGCGATCTCCAGCTTTCTTTGCTGTCCGTAAGGGAGATTGGACGCCATCCAGTCCTTTTTGTCCTCCAGATGAAAAATCTTCAGAAGGTCGATGGCCCTTTCCGTGACCTGTGCCTCTGCCTCGCGAAAGGCCTTTGTCCGAAAGGTGACTGCCGCAAGTCCGTAGGAAATGTCCTTGGTAAAGGCTGCCTTCACGTTGTCCAGCACGGACATGTCATGAAACAGACGGATGTTCTGAAAGGTTCGGGCCACGCCGGCCTCCACAAACTGATGGGGCTTCTTGCCGTTCAGCAGCTGTCCTCCAAGGAGCACCGACCCCTCCGTCGGCTCGTACACACCGGTCAGCATATTGAATACCGTGGTCTTTCCCGCGCCGTTCGGGCCGATGAGTCCCATCAGCTCGCCCTCGTAAATTTTCAGGTTAAAGTCACTGACGGCCTTTAAGCCTCCGAAGGTAATGCCCAGCTTTCTGGTTTCCAGAACGGGAAGCCTGCCGTCAGATTCCATCATCGATTCCTTCTTCATACGGTCCC
>CAYXAN010000311.1:0-2611 GCA_964461705.1 uncultured Sarcina sp.
TGCTGTTGTTTTCAAAATTTACAAACTGATGGTTCAATCCCCAGGAGAGTCCTTTTCCAATGCATTTTAGATAGGCCTCCTGGATGGACCAGATGCGGAAGAAGAGGGCGGGACGAGTCTCCTTGCTGCAGGCAAGCACCCTGGAGGCATCGGATGGGTGAAAAAACCGCCTTGCAAGTACTTCCGCATCGGAGGAGATAGCGGTCATCCGCTGCAAATCGACACCGATTTCGCGGCGGAAGGAAACGGCGAGAACCAGATAATTGCCGGAATCCGAAAAGTTGTAGCGAAATTCAGGATAATCAGGCAGAAATGGCTTGCCCTCAGGGGTACGCAGTACGGTCAACTCCGGGACCTCTTCCTGCAGCATGTCGAATGCCGCAGCTGCAGTCTCTGCGGCAGGGACAAAGCAGGCATTCCCTCGATGTGCGGTGTGCAGTGCATGATACAGCATGTGCGGCTGCACACGGTGAATGGTTTCCTTATCCTTTTCCCCCGGACGCTGAACCGATTTGAAGTTGCAAAGATAAAGCTGCATTTCACCTCCGCTTTTCGGCTCATCACGCGAACGGTTCTGCCCGGCACAGGTGAAGCCGCTGCGTATCCGTGTGTGAAGTCTGCCGTCTGTCTGAAAATGAGCAGTGACTGCGTCTACAGACCGGAAGTGGCTTCGTCCTTTTCCTGCTCCTTACGGGGAACATCGCGGAAGCGGACCAGGACCTTCATGATTCGGTTGCGCCGGATTCCCTTTGCCTGCAGGATGGTGCCGTCCTCCAGCGTTACCGTTTCACCGTCCTGTGGAATTCGCTCCAGACGTTCAATGATAAGACCTCCGATGGAGTCGTAATCATCCGATGAAAATTCAGTTCCGAGGGAATCGTTCAGATCAATGAGCTTCATCGAACCGTCTGCCAGATAGGTTTTCTCATCATACTGGCGAAGGAGGCTCCTTTCGTCCTCATCGTATTCGTCACGGATTTCGCCGACAATCTCCTCTACGAGATCCTCCAGCGTGATCATGCCCACGGTGTTTCCGTACTCATCCAGCACAAAGGCCACACCAAAGGAGTGCTGCTGCATTTCCTTGAGAAGATCGGCCGTCCTCTTGTATTCGTAGGTAAAAAGAGAAGAGTGCAGCATGCGATGAAGATTGAATTGGGAGGGATCCGTCAGACCGACAAAATCCTTGATATTCAGATGCCCGATGATGTGATCCGGGGAATCCTTTTCGTACACGGGGAAACGAGTGAACATTTCCATCCGGAACAGGGACATGATCTGGTCATAGGTGGCATCATCCGGAAGACAGCACATATCGATGCGGGGCACCATGATGTCCTTGGCTACGGCATCACCGAAATCAAATACGTTGTAAATGATCTTCTTCTCGCGTCCCTCAATGGCACCATCCTCCTGACCGACTTCGACATAGGTTTTGAGCTCGGATTCCGTAAGCTTTTGCTTGGCATTGGGATCGGTTCCCGACAGGCGAAGAAGAATGCCGGAGAGCATATCCACAACCAGAATAATCGGAGTCAGAACGGTCGTGAGAAACTGGATGATGGGCGTGTTTCGCAGAGAAATTTCCAGTGCCTTTGTTTTGGCGGAATTTTTAGGCGTGATTTCTCCGAACAGGATGATGAGAATCGTCAGCGCTGCTGTGCCTAGAGACACCATATTTTCGCCGAAAACGCGAATGATCAGAGAAGTGGCAAGAGCGGAGGCGGACAGATTGACTACGTTGTTGCCGATCAGAATGGCAGAGAGCATCTTGCTGTAGCTGTTGAGAAGAGAAAGCGTCTTTTTTGCCCGTTCGTCTCCTTCATCCGCAAGTGCCTTGAGACTGATGCGGCTGACGCTGCTGAGCGCTGTCTCCGAGGAGGAGAAAAATCCGGAGAGCAGAATCAGGACAATAAGAATTGTGAGCTGCAATAGGTCTGTTTGCTGCATGAAACCCCTTTCGTATTGAAAAACAATGATGAAAACGTAGCTTTCGTCTTCGATTTTACATAGAATGTAGCTGTTTTACAAGAAGATGGGATATGCTATAATACAACGGTTTGCGGGAATGCCGCGAAGGCGGCAGGAAATAAGGAACGCAAACGTGAACATGTCAGCCGGAAAGGAAACATTGGTATGAAAAAGAGCAAGGGAAAAGCGTTGGCAGGACTGGTGGTTCTGCTGGCCATTATGGCGAGTCTTCTGTATCTTGCGGCCTTTGGTGTGGACAGCTGGGGAACCGGCTCCATGTCGGACATCAAGCTGGGCCTCGATCTTGCAGGCGGCGTCAGCATTACATATCAGGCGGTGGGAGATGAGACACCCTCCGATGCAGATATGGATGATACGGTGTACAAGCTGCAGCAAAGAGTGGAGTCCTACAGCACGGAGGCGCAGGTTTACCGAGAGGGAACGGATCGCATCAACATTGAAATTCCGGGGGTCTCCGATGCCAATCAGATTCTGGAGGAGCTGGGGCGTCCCGGGTCATTGTACTTCATCCGGGAAACCGATGAGGACGGAAACGCAAACTATTCGTATGACTATACCAGCGGCGGGTATACTCTCACCAAGGATCTGGATACCCTGATTGCGGACGGCGATGTCGTTC
>CAYXAN010000312.1:0-2595 GCA_964461705.1 uncultured Sarcina sp.
CTCTTCCACACCGTTTTGGATGACCCGACCTCCTATGAAGAATCCTCCGGAACGGCAGCAATGGCCGCCGGTATCCTGCGCGGCATCCGGCTAGGTCTGATCGGCGAAGGCTACCGGGACTGTGCCGACCGTGCCATCCTGGCACTGTGCAGATGTATCGATAAGGACGGCACCGTACAGAAGGTATCTGCCGGCACCGCAATGGGAATGAATGCGGATCACTACAAGGGCATCGGCATCCGTCCGATGGCCTATGGTCAGGCCCTGACCCTGATTGCCCTGTGCGAAGCGCTGTATCAATAAAAATGTCGATGGATCGCACGAATTTGCAGCGGAAATTGCTGCTTCGCGGCCAGAGTTCGGCAAGGGAGACGCCTGAATCAGTGTTTCCTTAAAAAGATCGTGCGGAAGATCAGCCGCACCAGCGGGCCGACGTAAAACGCCTGCAGAAACAGCGCGGCCGGAAAGCACAGCGCCGCCTGCTGGATCCAGGTGCCGAACCAGTCTCCTGCCGCGCCGCCGTGAAGGAAGGTTGCGATCAGGGTGATCAGCGGAACCATCTGGCAGACCATGAAGCACTGCACCGCCAGCATGAAGAAAATCGGTTGATTCTTGGACGGATCGATGATGCGCTTTGCCAGTATGACTGCCGATTTGCTCACAAGGAAATATACGATGATAAATACAATCACATACTCCACCCACATCTCACGAATGGCCATTCCCAGTATTGCCGTACAAAAACCACCCTGCCCAAGAGCGATCGAGTAGGTCGTCATGCAGAAAACCATGAAAAAGGCCATGATCAGCGTAAATACAAAATTCTGTTTCTTTGTTGTTGGCATTCCACCACCTCCTGCTAAAATCTGCGGACAGAAACCGCACATAAAAAGACACCAAACCTGCCGGCTCATCAGACATCGAGCCCGGCGATGTTTAGTGTCATCGTTGATTTCCATCCTCTATGATCAGCAGCTGCCTGCAGCTGCAAATAACGGAACTAATCTAGCATATTTTTCAACAGGATGTAAGCACTTTTATTATTTGCTGTGGTGCCTGCCGGTGTGTCAGGTAATAGATGTCCGTGATGGCTTTCGCCGTCAGGAAGCCTTCCGACTGTCGGTTGGCGCAGAGCAAAAAAATCGACTGCGCGTCCTTACAGAACGGCTCACGGCTTTGCAATGCAAGCAGAAGATATTTTCCGAGATTGCTTTTCAGTTCCGTCGCAGTAATCGACATGATCCAGTTCCTCCCTTCGTGATTGTTGCGTTTATCTCCCCTGCTGTTATGTGTTATTCTATAAGGAATGGCGTTTCGCCGGGCTTTCTACCGCACCGGCGGAAGCGCCTTGGGGAACACGGATGAAAGCGTTTCCCGCGCCGGATTTGCTGCACTCATCGGCGCAGAGACAGGAGAGCGGAATGACGACAAAATATGTGTTTTTCGATATTGACGGGACACTCTGGGACAGGGAGCGGCGGATTCCGGACAGCACGATCCGGGCCATCCGGCAGCTTCGGGCCAACGGACATAAGACCTTTATCAATACCGGAAGATCCCGGGCCAATACCCATGCAAGATCTCTGGAGGATCTGTCCTTTGACGGCGTCGTGGCCGCCTGCGGCAATCACGTCGAGCTGGACAAAAGGGTGCTGTTCGAGCGTCTTCTCACGGACGAGCAGGTGGAAAAGCTCATTGATATTCTGAATGACCGCCGGATGCCCTTTCTTCACGAGGGGCCGGAATTCGAATGGCTGAATGTCGAGGATTTCCCGGATGACCCCTTTGCACCGACGATCTGGGCAGAATTGGGGGAGCAATATCGCCGGCGGCGCGAAACACTGCAGCGTCCGTACCGGATCAACAAATTCACTGCAGATTATTATCCCTCCGGCGATCCGGATCGTGAGGCCCTGCACCGGCTGCTGGATCCGGAATTCGGCTACATCGACCACGGCGGCTCCTGCATTGAAATCATCCCGAAGGGCTCCTCCAAGCTGGACGGCATCCGCTTCCTGCAGCAATATCTGCATATACCGGAGGACGACATCTACGCCTTCGGAGACGGTGCCAACGATCTGGAAATGATTCAGGGCGCAGCCCACGGAATTGCCATGGGAGGCGGCGCAAAGGAGCTTCTATCGGCCGCCGAATACGTCACCACCGATCTATGGGAGGACGGCATCGAAAACGGCCTTCGCCACTACGGCCTGATTTGAAGAAGCGCAGATAAAAACGCTTCCGGAAACCGCAGGGCCCACGAAGAAAACGCGGATAGAAACGCTTCCGGAAACCGCAGGGCTCCCAAAGGAAGCGCGGATAAATACAGCACAGGAAAGGACATCATTTCTATGAAATCAAACCATCTGTCACAGAAAAAGCCGCTGAATCGGCGGCTTTTCCTTGTTCGTCTTATGATCTATCTGGTCGGAATGGTCATTCTGGCGCTGGGTATCCTGTTCAACACCCATGCAGGTCTTGGCTCCTCGGCCATCATTTCCATCCCCTACACCATCAGCCGCGGCACCGGCTGGAGTCTGGCGAATCTGACCATGGCAGAATACTTTCTCCTGGTGATCCTGCAATTCCTCGCCA
>CAYXAN010000313.1:0-2577 GCA_964461705.1 uncultured Sarcina sp.
CCGCACTGCAGATCCTGCGCACGGCACCGGATGCGAAGATGGTTTCCGGCTTCTTTATCATGGATGTCCCCAACTGCGAGTACGGCCATAACGGCACCTTTATCTTCGCGGATTCCGGCCTGAATCAGGATCCTACCTCCGAGCAGCTGGCGGACATCGCGAACGCTTCCAGCAAGAGCTATTGCCAGCTCGTGGCGGATGACCCGAAGGTCGCCTTTATTTCCCATTCCACAAAGGGCTCGGCCAAGCATGCGCTGGTGGATAAGGTGGTTGATGCCGTTCGGATCGCCCATGAGCAGTATCCTGAGCTGGTCTGCGACGGTGAGCTTCAGGTGGATGCAGCCATTGTTCCCTCCGTTGCCGCCGCAAAGGCTCCGGGCAGCGAGGTGGCGGGACATGCCAACATTCTGGTGTTCCCGAATCTGGACTGCGGCAACAATGCCTACAAGCTGGTGCAGCGCCTTGCCAAGGCAGATGCCTACGGCCCCATGCTGCAGGGAATTGCAAGACCGGTCAACGACCTCTCCAGAGGGTGCTTCTGGCAGGATATCGTCGGCGTTGTGGCGCTGACCGCCGTACAGGCTCAGTAATTTTTGAGGTATATGCATCGGTTCAGCGGTCGCCCGGAGGGTCATTCCCCTTCCGGCCGCCTGCTGAACCGATGCCATTTGATTGATGAAGTGTGCCAAGGTACACGGAAACGGGGATTTACGATTATGAACATTCTGGTTATTAACTGCGGCAGCTCCTCCTTGAAATTTCAGGTCATCGATACGCAGACCAATGAGTGCATCGCCAAGGGCCTCTGCGAGCGCATCGGCATTGACGGGGCGATCACCTATGAGAACCTTCGGGTGAAGAGCGGGAAGATCAAGACACAGACGCAGATTGAGGATCATAAGAAGGCAATCAGCCTGGTGCTGGATGCGCTGACGGATGCAGGCACCGGCGTGATCAAGTCGCTCAAGGAAATCGGCGCGGTGGGACATCGCATCGTTCACGGCGGGGAGAAGTTCACCAGCTCCGTGATCATCAATGACGAGGTGATTCAGGCCATTCGCGAGGTGTCTGATCTGGCACCGCTGCACAATCCGGCGAATCTGACCGGCGTTCTGGCATGCCAGGCATTGATGCCCGATACGCCGATGGTCGCGGTGTTTGATACCGCCTTCCACCAGACCATGCCGGCCAAGGCTTATATGTATGCAATTCCGTGGAAATACTATGACGAGTACAAGATTCGCCGCTACGGCTTCCACGGCACCTCCCACTCCTACGTCTCCAAGGCTGCGGCAGCCTACATCGGCAAAAAGCCGGAGGAGCTTCGGACCATCGTCTGCCACCTCGGCAACGGCGCATCCGTTTCGGCGGTTGCATATGGAAAGTGCATCGATACCTCGATGGGACTGACACCCTTGGAGGGCCTGATCATGGGAACCCGCTCCGGAGATCTGGATCCTGCTGTGGTGGATTACATCGCCGGAAAGGAGGGGATCACGGCCTACGAGGTGGATCAGATCCTGAATAAGGAGTCCGGTGTGTATGCGCTGTCCGGCAATCTGTCCTCCGATTTCCGTGATCTGTGGAAAGCAAGGCACGCGGGTGATAAGAAGGCGGCGCTGGCTCTGGATGCCTGGGCTTACCGTGTGGCCAAGTACATCGGCGCCTATGCCGCGGCGATGAACGGAGTGGATGTCATCTGCTTTACCGCAGGCGTCGGGGAGAACGATACCGAATCCAGAGCTCTGGTATACAGCTATCTGGGATACCTCGGCATCGAGTTCGATGACGAGAAGAATGCGGCAACCAGAGGCGAAGCGGCAGAGATTTCCCGGCCGGGATCCAAGGTGAGAGTCATCGTATATCCCACCAATGAGGAGCTCGCCATCGCACAGGAGACACTGGCGCTGGTGTCGGCGAAATAAAGAGCCGTCAGACGGCGGATGAACAGTGGTCTCGGGGCGGCAAATCACGATCCGTGACGTGCAAAGGCCGGGGCTGCGATGTGCAAGAATGCGTAAAAATCGGCACCATGATGTGCAAAAAGCCTTGACAAGGAAAATGCGCAACCATATAATCTAGCTTGCGTGTTTCAGGAATTACGAAGAGAAGGAGGTGGTACTGATGTCTATTTGCCCTAAGAACAAATCTTCCAGAAGCCACAGAGATAAGAGAAGAGCGAACTGGAAAATGTCTGCTCCGACTCTTGTTAAGTGCAGCAAGTGCGGCGCGTTGATGATGCCTCACAGAGTTTGCAAGAGCTGCGGTTCTTACAATAAGAAAGAGATCATCGCAACAGAGGGTTAATGTGTATCGCATCGAAGGCTCCCGGCACGGTTTATACCGCGCCGGGAGTTTTTCTGTGGAAAAAATGGCGAAAAAGATACAAAATTTAACAGAATCCTTGACGGCCGATTGGTAAGACGTTAGTATACTTACCATGTGGGTTTACGGTTGGGGATTCTGCTGACGGATGGGATCCTCGAAGAAAGAGAGGGAGCATTGATGAGAACAAAGAGCCACAAAGGGCGGCTGATTCTGGGCATGCTGCTGTGTGTCAGTATGCTGTTCGGGAAT
>CAYXAN010000314.1:0-2551 GCA_964461705.1 uncultured Sarcina sp.
CAATGATCCGAACCATGTTATACAAAAAGCCTCTGCCGCGAACACGGATGACAATATCTCTCGCCTGATCCTCTTTCGCCGACGTATTCTGCCCGGACAGCATCAGCTGCGGCACCGAGCACATATGCTCCTCGATGTCAATTCCCGTAATTTCCCGAATGGTGCTCTGCGTGTTTCCTGCAGGATTGGAGAAGCTGGCAAAATCATGCTCTCCCACAAGAAGGGCTGCCGCCTCCCGCATTTTTCCCACATCCAGATGAAAGTACGTGCAATATGCATAGCGCTGCTTCATAGGATCCGGAATCCTGGCATTATAAATGCGGTACTCATATGTTTTTTCACTGCGCTGCGTTCTCGGGTGAAACGCAGGACTCACCTCCATTGACTTGCGGACACGGATGTCCTCCGGAAGGTGCGTATTCACTGCCATGGCAAACTTTGCAGACGGAATCGGCGATTCCGTGTCAAACACGGCGTAGTTGCAAAGAGCATGCACCCCCGCATCTGTACGGCTTGCACCCGCCACACGAATGCTTTCCCCCGTCAGTGCAGACAGCGCTCTGTTCAATTCTCCTTCGATGGTTCTGACAGACGGATTCTTTTGCGCCGCAAATCCGGAATACGCTGTTCCGTCATAGGCCACCACCAGCATCACTCGTTTCATATCGCAATCACAATGCACACGGCAAAATAGCTCAACAATCCTGCGAAGCCGGCATAATCTCTTTTCTGGTATATCAGCGGCTTCATTTTCGTTCGCCCTTCTCCGCCGTGGTAGCATCTTGCCTCCATCGCCATGGCAAGATCATTTGCCCTGCGAAAGGCCGAAATAAACAACGGCACCAGCAGCGGTATCAGACTCTGGATCTTCTTCATCAGATGTCTGGACTCGAAATCCGCCCCTCTGGCCATCTGTGCCTTCATGATCTTATCCGTTTCTTCCATAAGAATGGGGATAAACCGAAGTGCAATGGACATCATCATCGAGATTTCATGAACCGGAACATGAAGCCTCCTGAGCGGTCCCAGAACATTTTCCAATCCGTCCGTCAGCTGATTCGGCGTGGTCGTCAGCGTCATCAGGGAGGAGCCAATGATCAGAAAAATCAGACGTACTGCCATTTTAGAGGCAAAGTCCAGTCCCTCATAGGTGATCGTCAGCCTCCAGAACCGGATCAGCGGTGTTCCTTCCGTCAGAAAAAGATTAAACCCTACCGTGATGAGGAGCAAAAAGACAATGCTCCTCATACCGCGCACGATATAATGAACGGGAACACGCGACAGCCGGATGACCACCGCAAGTGCCGCAGCCGCCCAAAGATACCCCAGCCAGGATTGTACAATGAAGAGAGAAATGATGTACAAAAACGTGGCAATCAGCTTGACCCTGGGATCCATGCGATGGAGGAGTGAATCCGTCTGGTAATACTGCCCGATGGTAATATCTTTAAACATGCTCCTCCCCCTTTTCCATACGGGCGTTCAAATGACCTGCGGGTTCCTTTGCTGAGACATCGGTACAGGAAAATTTCCTTCCTGTCATCTCATTCAGCTCCCGGAGGTGGGCGCAAATCTCCCGGGCGGCAGCCTTTGGCGTGAGCTTATTCGTGTCCACCGGCAGACCAAGGCTCTTCAGATATTGCATGATATACACCGTCTGCGGTGCGGCAAGCCCGAATTCCTCCAGCTCCCTGTAGCGTGCAAAAACCTCCGCAGGCGTACCGTCCATTGCAATTTTCCCCGCATTCATCACAAGAATTCTGTCCGCATATTCGGCCACATCATCCATACTGTGAGAAACAAGAACAATGGTCATATGCAGATGATTTTTCATCTCCTGCACCATATCCAGGATTTCGTCCCTTCCCTTCGGGTCAAGCCCCGCTGTCGGTTCATCCAGAACCAGGACATCCGGATGCATTGCCAGAACGCCTGCAATGGCGGCCCGTCTTTTTTGTCCTCCGGAAAGGTCAAAGGGAGACTGCTCCCAAAGACTTTCCGGAAGGTTTACACGATGAAGGGCTTCCTTTGCTCTCTTCGTGCACTCCTCTTCCGTAAGTCCGAGGTTCCTCGGCCCGAATTTCACATCTGCCAGAACATCCGTCTCAAACAGCTGATGCTCCGGATACTGAAACACCAGTCCAACCTTCGCGCGGAGCTTTCTGCGATCATACCCCTGGGCCTGGATATCCTGTCCGTTCCAGTAAATATGCCCCGATGTCGGCTGCAGAATTCCGTTCAGCATCTGTACGAACGTTGATTTTCCGGATCCGGTATGTCCTACAAGACCAATGAACTGACCGTCCGGAATTTCGACGCTGATGTGATCGAGCGCATCAACGGACATTGCCGTCCCTTTGTCATACACATATGTAACATCTTCGATCTTTAGAGCCATCTGAAGTCCTATCCCCTGTCAGAAATCAGTCCGAGCGCCCTTGCCAGCTCTTCCTTTGTCAGAATATCTGTCGGCAGCTCCAGCCCTGCCTTGCGCAGCTCATCGGCAAGAAGCGTCACCTGCGGTACATCCAGATGCAGCTCCTTCATGCGA
>CAYXAN010000315.1:0-2535 GCA_964461705.1 uncultured Sarcina sp.
CCCCGCCAGCAGGGGGATCTGTCGCCCTTGACCCGATCCGCCCGTTTCGCCGGGTGCGGTGAGCGAATGTCTGCCGCAAGCACGAAGAATGCCCGCGGCAAGGAGTGCGATGTATCCGATCCACAGTCCCAATGCCGCCCAGTTCAGCACCGTGTTCACCCGAAGGACGGTGTTGACAAAGCCCTTACGGATGTTGTTGATCCAAAGGTACAGAAGACGCCCCGGATGCTGATGAAGAAGAACCTTTTCCAGCTTTTTGCAGACGGAATCCGTCTCGATGGCAAAGGCCATGGTTCCCGGCTCCAGCTCTGTGTGATGCGCCCGCACATAGGTGTCCACCAGAGGATCCAGAACGCCAAAGCCGATGATGTCATAGCTGTCTGCGTAATGGGAGCACAGCTCCACCCAGCCGACCTTCTCTTTTTCTTTTTCCTTTTCCTGTTCCTGTTCCGTTTCGCTGTCTTCTCCCTTTGCAGCGTCCGCTGTGCCCGGCAGGCTCCCTTCGTCTGCTGCAGTCTCAGACATGGATGCTGCGTCACCCCCGGTCTCCTTCACCGCATCCACGTAACGCAGCTGCCTCTCTGCCATCTGCTCTTCCATCTGAAGAAATAAGGACTTAAGATCCTGTGCGTCCTCCCCGCCGTAGCGGTCAAACAGCTCCGCATCCTCCTCTGTTACCGTATATAGCAGGGTGCTGTCGATTTTGTCCGCGCTTCCTGTGTGGAAGGAACATACCCCATGAAAGACAAGGTTATAGCCGTGCCCCAGCACAAAGACAAGTGCCCCCGTCATTGCCAGCGCCGCAAGATCCCGAAAGAGCCACCTCTTCCATTGGCTGATCTTACAGGCACCCTCCGAAAAGGACTCCGCCCGATGCCTGTCCCTTGTGCGTCCCGCTTCCTTCCTGTACATCACGACGTCACCCGCCAGGCAGGCTCCCGCAAAGATGATCATCGTAATTCCCAGCTGCTTGTGATGAGACGTGCACAGTGTCATCATTCCCGTCGCGGCAAGAAGTGCCTTCTTCCATTCTCCCTTGTCGTTTGTTCCGGCATCCGGAGACATTGTGCGGTCCTTTTCGAGATTCTGTTCGAAGTTCTGTTCGAGGTCTTGTTCGAGGTCCTGTTCCTGCCTGCAGCTCAAATACCGGTACAGGAACAGGAGGAACAGGATATAAAAGGGAATCCCGAACCCCTCCGTCATGATGCTCTGGAAATAGGCGGAGCCCCTTTTCGCTCCAAAGCGATTCAGCGCATCCACGCCCCACATGACAAGATTGGCGGCTGCGGCACAACGCATCGGCAGACTGCCTGCAGGCCTTCCTTTTGTCCTGGCTCTTCCTTGATCCCTGACGGCATCCAGCCGTTTGCCGAGCCGATACACGGTCTTGACAAGATACCACACCGTAACGGCCATCACGATCGCCTGACAGACAATGGCCGCCATGAGGTAGACCGGCATCCTGGAGGCAAGCTTGCCGGCCTCCAGATCCGTCAGATCCCAGCCGTGAACCATAAGACGCTCGCCGAAGATCCTCCGCATCAGCCACAGAAAGGTGCAGTAGGCCGGCTCTCTGGTATAGTCCATGGTGGCATAGCTGTTGGAGTCACGGCACCACACCGGGCCGTCCCAGAGGGCGAAGCCCGTATACAACAAAAGGTTTACAGCAAGACAAAGCCTGCTGAAAACCCTCTCTGTGTTCCGCAAATTTCCGTTCTGATGTTCCTTTTGATCGTTCTTCTTATCTTCCTTCATGAATATCACGTCAATGATCCGATCTCGCATATTGATTCTTCATATGGTTTGTGGCATCGAACAAAACCGCATCCAGCACCTTCCCGGTCTCTTTTTGCAGCATGGCCGCCGTCTCGCTGTTGGCCTTTTCACGGAGCATCCGCCTCTTTTCCGGATCCTTTTCCTCCTGCTGCAGCCTGTCGTATCGGCGAATGATGCCGTGCCCCATAGACTGCACCGCCAGCTGGTAATGCTCAATGTGATTCAGGTTCTTGCCGTAATTGGCATCCGCCAATGCCTCAACGAGCCGTGCCGACCAGTAAAAGCTGTCGGTCGTCACCTCGGAGGTGGTATTGGACAGGTATTGCGGCGTTCTCTCCACGTCTGCATAAAAGGGCACCGATGCATTGAACACATTGGAGCCAAAGGACAGCCACTCCACCGCCATAAAGTCCTCCGGCCGATCGTTCCGCAGCTGAAGGATCGCGGCAAAATCCGTCCGATTGACGCCGATGGACCGATAGGCTCCCCTCATGGAAGGATCACCGTAGCTTCCGTAGGGATCATAGGATGTTCCCTGAAAATGGGAGGACAGCACATACTTCACGTCCTCGATGGTGATCCTTTTCTCCGGCACCATGCACCAGGGAATGTCATCCGACATCGGTGTATAATCCGCCTCCGGGCCGTCCCATTTGACGGTGCGGGGATTAAAATAACGGCCGATGTACCAGGCCCTCGGCGTGTTGTACACGTGATCGGCGTCATCATGGGTGCCGAATGCTGCCCGCGGATTCAGGG
>CAYXAN010000316.1:0-2522 GCA_964461705.1 uncultured Sarcina sp.
CCGACGGAATCGATCATATCCGCCACACCGGCAAAGCCAATGGTGGCATAATCCGTAATGTTCAGATCAAGATTGGTGTTCAGCATTTTGATGGCCTGCTCCGGGCCGCCGTAAGCATAGGCAGCATTGGCCTTCTGATAATTCCCGTCCCCGATATCCAGGTAGGTATCCCGATACACCGAAACCAGCTTTACTGCTCCGGTTTTGTCATTGATGGAGGCAATGATCATCACATCCGTACGATTGTTTCCCGCGTCCAGGCTCTGCTCCGTGGAATCCAGACCGAACAGTGCAATATTGGTGTAGCCCGCCATCGACCCTGTCTCCTGGCTTTTCTGCACCTCATCACTGATCAGATCCTTGATTTCCGATGTGCTGACGCCCTCCATAATGCCGTTCATTCTGGCCGCAATATATAAAAGCGGCACACCGATCAGCAGAATCAGAAGCAGCAGAAGGAACCTTCTGCCGCGATGCTTTTTCTTCCTGCTGCGTGAATGCTTTTGCTCTTCCTTGTAGGCAAGGAACTCCTCATATTCCCTCTGTTCTCTGCGGCTCATTGCCGGGCGCCTTGTCCGTCCTGCATTTGTGTTCCGTTCAGCCCGATAGGATGCATCCTCCTCATATTCCTCGTATAAGAGGCCGTCATTTCTATGTCTCGTGATTTCTTCCTCCTGATTTCGATTATCGGCCTGCCGTCTGTTCCGGCGTCTTCCCGGAGTGCCGGTCCCCGGCCTGTTTCCCGGCCTGTTCTCCGCGTGATTTCCTGCATCCTGCGCAGTCCTTTGTCTGTTTGAGGCACCATAGGCTTCCTTTAATCCCGGCTGCTCCAGCATGGTTTGCTGTTGTATGGCATCCTCCAAATCCATTTCCCAGTCATCCATTTCCGGCTCATCCGTCTTACCGGAGTCGTCCTTCCCCCTGTACGCCGCACGGATCTGGGCGTCTTCCTTCCCGTTCTCCATGGAATCCATGTCCAGTATGTTGTCCGGTGTAAATCGTGTTTTATGGCTGCTTCCCGTTTCGTTCTGGTTGTATCTCATCATTTCCGTTCCGTCCCGCAAATTTCCCGCATCAGTACAAAAGCTTACGCCCCGGTCACCTGCACCGGAAATACCGCAAGCGTAGTGTACCACAATCCGTTATAATGTCCTCATGATGAATTCCAAACTTTCTCTTAAAAAAATGAATATACCACATTCCGAAACATACAACAAAACCGACCGGTCGCTGCTGCTTCTTCGCGATATCGCCGTCTGCCTTGTCATCCTGACACACGTATCTGCGCAGTGGCTGGACCGCGCGCTGCAGGAGGAAGGTTTACGGCTTTCTGCCGCACATTTCTGCAATATTCTGTCCTTTGCAGGCGTTTCACTTTTTGTTATGCTGAGCGGCTCCATCTATCTTTCTTCCGGGCATCGGCAAAGGAGCACCTCCCCCCGCTTTATGGCAGGGAAGGCGCTCCGTTTCTTCCTGATCTATCTTTTCTGGAAGCTGTTTTATTATGCCGAGGATCTGCTTCTGAACCCGGTGACGGACGCAGATTTTTCCGCTGCCGCAATAAAGGACAAATTCCTTCTGGCAATGTTTCGCTCCAACGGAAAATACCATCTGTGGTATCTTCCCATGTTCTGTCTCCTGCTCCTTTTGGTTCCGCTGATTTATGAGGGAGCCCGGCAGCTGAAGGCCTGTGCCTTGTATCTTAGTATCTTTTTTGCCGCCGCCATTCTGCTCCCGACCGCCTTTTTATTTGAATTCCCGTATAAATATCTGCTGATGGATTTTCGTAATATTTTTGATCTTGGACATTACCTTGGATATCTTGGATACTTCCTTCTGGGACACGTCCTTTATGAGCTCGGGAAAAGCCGCAGGCGCCCCCTTTTGTCGGCAAAGCACCTGACGGTGCCGCTCTGGATTGCGGCATGGGCCGCCACCTTCATCGCCACGAGCGAAGAGACCGCAAGAAGTTTTGCCGCCGGCATCACCGACAGCTCTTTTGCAACACCGTTCATTCTCAACACCTTCGTCCTCTCATCGACGCTCTTTTTTACCTTCTGTCGTCCAAAAGACGGTACGGCAAAAGGGTTGCCCGATCCTCAGGCATTCGTCTCTCCGGATTCTGGTTTTCAGGCTTCTGATTCTCAAGCCTTGGGTTCTCAGGCCTTTGCTTCTCAGGCATCCGGCAGCTTTTCCTCTGCAAGGGGCTTTGGCCGGAAATGCCTCGCATCTCTGGCCCGTTCCTCCTTCGGAATTTACCTGATTCACCCGTTTGTGCTGGATCTGGTACAGAAGGCCGGACTGATGGCGCGCCTTGCCGATCCTGTGGTCGGAATCCCCCTGTTCTGGGCCGTACTGCTGTCCGTTTCCTGGCTGCTTTGCGCATTGCTGCGCCGGGTTCCTGTCGTTCGAAATCTGCTGTAGGCCGGCCTACCGTATAAGAAAAACCTGTCTGTGCAATTTCCGTGCACAAACAGGTTCCCTCACAAATAAAAAGTGCCATTACTTGTTGTAATTGACAA
>CAYXAN010000317.1:0-2519 GCA_964461705.1 uncultured Sarcina sp.
TGCCGGAATGGAAATATCATATTCGTCATTCAACGCGCTGATGATCTGCAGAATATCAAAGGAATCCAGAATTCCGTCATCGATCAGGGTCTTGCAGCCTGCAAAATCCACATCGTCCTTAATATCCTCCAGCAACGCGATCAGTTCCTCCATCCTACGCCTCCTTATGTTCTCAAAGGCTGCCGTTCATCCGAGGGCAGCCGGAATCGAAGTACTTCCCCTGTCCGTCTGCGGCGTATTGATCAGGCTTGAATCCACAAAATCGCGCACAAGACGAACGTCTGAACTACCATTATATAACACAATGCGCGGCATTTTTCTACTGAGGAACAGATAGATGCCCTCCGTCACAGAGTACGCACCGATGTTCTCGAACACCAGGACATCCCCCGGACACGGCTCCGCCATCCGCCGGGAGCGCACCAGATCATCGTTGGTGGTGCAAAGACTCCCGCAGACTGCCCAGTCTCCATATCGCTCTGCGGCCTCCTCCGACTTGTCACAAACCCGCCGGTATGCCACGTCCCCGGGATTTGTGTCTGCGCAGCCGTCCCCGCGGAAATGCCGGATAACCGGCTCCTTCATGCCCATAATCTGTCCCAGATAATTGACATGGTGAATGCCGCCGTCCGTGATGCAGTATTGCCTGCCGTCATCCGAGCATTTGCTGTCCACCACCTTGGTCAGATAGAACCCGCAGGAGGTCGCATAAAACCGCCCCGCCTCAATCGTAAGCTCTGCCCACCGGGTGACCTCCTGCAAAAGGGGTGCCAGCTCCTTTGCCGGTGCGAGCGTATCCGAAGCATCCTCTCCTGCAAACAGCGGCACCGGAAGACCCGGGCCGTATTCCAGCCGCCGCAGTCTGAAATGATATTCCTCCTCCACCTCGGCAAAAAGATCCCGGAGCATTCGAAGCTCCTCCCGCTGCTGATGCAGATTTTTGTTCTTTCTTTGCGTTCCGACAAAATAATGAATCCCCGCAATGTGAAGGTGCGGATATTCCTCCCGTCTTGCGATGACCGACAGAAGATCCCTGCGGGACATGCCGAACTGAGAGCCGGCCTGCAGCCGCAGAAGAACCGGAAGGCGCCGGCCCTCCGCGGCTCTTTGTCCGTCTGAATGCGCCAAGATCCTCCCTTCCGGAATCTCTTCTTCCTCCCCTGCCGCCATCCCGCAGCATGCCGCCGCCCGTTTGGCCGCTGCCCGCTCCAAAAGCTCGACATGACGGAGGGATTCCGCCGTGCAAATGCCCACCCCGTCCGTGATGACGGCCTGTTCGACATCCTCCGGCTCCTTGTTGACGCCGGAATAAACAATTCTTTCCATCGGGACCTTCAGCCTTTCACAAATGGAGAGCTCTCCCGGACTGCACACCTCCAGCTGTGAAACCTCCTGCAGCATGGCCGGAATCAGGAACGGATTCGCCTTGATGGAGTAACAAAGCCGTATTCTGTCACCGAAAATCTCATGAATGCTCTGCATCCGGCTTCGCAGCTCCTGTATGTCAAACACATAGGTGGGAGTGCCGAATCTTTGCGCTGCCTGTATCAAATCCTGATCTGTCATGCTTGTCTTTCGCTGCCTTTCCTTTGTGCTGCGGGTTCGCTGCCTTTCTCTTGTGCCGCAGGCAGAGAATGCCCTCCTGCAGACTGCTCTGCGACTTCAGCCGTCCTTGGTCTTGCGCCCTTCCTGTAAACGGCCGCCAGAGCCTGACGATCGATCTTGCCGTTTTTGTTCAGAGGCATGTCATCCAGCCGAAGAATCCTGCCGGGCACCATGAACGGCGGCAGCACCTGCTTCAGCTCCCTTTCCAGCTCCTTTTGATCGCGGTCGCCGGTATAGAACAGAACCAGACGCTTCCTGTCGGCATCATAGATGCAGCAGGCTCTGGATACACCTTCCCTTGCCATGGCGTCCGCTTCCACCTCTCCCAGCTCGATGCGGTGCCCCAGATGCTTGATCTGGAAATCCTTCCTGGAAACATAGATCAAATTTCCCTCTGCATCATACCTGCCGATGTCTCCCGTGCGATACATCCGCTCCGGATAGCAGCGGTTCAGAGGATTGATGGTAAACGCCGCCTCCGTTCTCTCCGGATCCATGTAATACCCCAGTGCCAGACAGGTGCCTGCGACACAGATCTCCCCCTCCTTCCCGCTGTCTTCCTGCCCTACCTCATGATCTTCCTCATCCAGAAGAAACACCTTTTCATTGTTAAAGGGAATCCCTGCGGGAATGACCTCATCCAGAGCGTATTCCTTTTCCGCATCCAGCACGTAATACGTACAGTTGCAGGTGATCTCCGTAGGTCCGTACAGATTGACATACATTGCCTTCGGCAAAAATCTTCTCCAGATCCGCAGCTGCTTGACGGGCATGACCTCTCCGGAAAAGCCCACTGCGCGCACTGTCTTCGGCGTCTTATAATCCAGTGCATTCATAATGGAAACAAAGCACATGGCGCTCACGGCCCAGATGAGAACCGTAACATTCTGATCACACAGATAGTCCATCAGTAC
>CAYXAN010000318.1:0-2506 GCA_964461705.1 uncultured Sarcina sp.
GTCTGCGCCACCTTCCGCCGCCTCCTGTATCTGCAGGCAGACTCTGCAGGGCTTCTGAAGGACTGCAGAGCCGCCCAATGAACCCAAAGCCTTCCGGCAGCCTGCTGCCCTACTGCGAAAAAATCTGATCCTTCCCCAAATCTCCGGGAAAGCGTACGGTGATCATATCCCTGACCAGCTGCCGTTCATACTGGTCAAAGCACTTGTTCACTATCCCCATCTCCAGCGCCTGCAGCGCAGGAAGTCCTTTTTTCATCATATGAATGGCTGCCAGAAGTCCTCGCAGATCCAGCGCCTTGGTGGAGATTTCCCCGCCCTCGCACTTGCGGCGGATTTCACCAAAGAGCTTTGCAAACTGGATCCGATAATCCTCTCTGATCGCCGGGAAACGGCTGCCGATCAGCTTTTCAAGCTGTTCCTGTGTGATCACCGGCATCTGGATGATCATAAATCGGGAGGCCAGCGCTTCATTCATTTCCCGTGTCCCCGCGTAGCCATAGTTCATCGTGCCGATGAAGCGGGTCGCCTCGTGAAGTGTGATCCTCTCATATCCGGGGACATCAATGATGCGCCGAAAGTCCAGTGTCGCATGAAGGACGGCCAACGACTCATTCTTGGCCATATTGATTTCGTCCAGTACGCCGAAGCCTCCCTCCTCTGCACATCGAAGGATGGGACCCTTGCGCAGGGTGACCCGTCCGTTCTCAAAGGTGTCCGTTCCGATCAGGGAGCCGGCATCCGTGTTGATGTAAAAAGAAACATCCCACTGCGGCCTTTGAAACACATTGGCCAGTCCCTCTGCCAGCACATTCTTGCCCGTTGCCTTGGGACCCACCAGCAGGAGATTTTCCCCTGTCAGAATCGCCAGAAGTGCCTGCTCCCAGATCTCTTTTCCGTAATAGCAAAACTGCGGCGTCGGGATCCTGCTCTGCATGCCCTCCCCCAAATGATAATAGCTGCGGAAATGCTCCACCTGTGCCAGGATGCCGGGATCAACGCCCTCCTGCCGCAGGAACTCCAGTGTATCCATGCTGATATCCTTTCCGAATAGCATTCGCCCTTGTTAAGGCATCGCAGATGAAATCCGCTTTTCCTTAACACAAGGGCCGCCGAACGTACCCTGTCCGGCGACCCTTTGTTTTATCCTTGCTGCAATATAGTGACCGCAGGCATTATGCCTCCGCAGCCTTCTTTTTTCCGTTCCAGATGCAGATACCGATGTAGAGCACGGTGAATACCGCGCCGACAGCATAGGCTGCTCCCCACGGAAGGTTGAAGCCGATCTTGGCGTTCATGATGAAGGTGCAGGTCGCAAATGCATAGAAGGCTGCCGGAATCAACGGCATCCATGCATATTTGGCTTTCCCGTTCTTGTACATCCATGCCGCGATGCAGGCAAGGGCGAACAGAGAAATCATCTGATTGGACCATGCAAAATATCTCCACAGCGTGTTGAAGCCGTTGGAATCAAATTTTGCCCAGATCAGGATCAGATATACCAGCACAAAGACCGGTACGGCCAGCCCCATGCGCTGCTTGTTGTTTTCCTGCTTGATATGCAGGGAATCCGACAGGGTAAGACGAAGTGCGCGAAGTGCCGTGTCACCGGAGGTGATCGGCAGAACGATCACGCCGATCAGAGCGATGATGCCGCCGACATTGCCCAGTGCATTCTTGCACAGAACACCGACAACGGAGGTTGCCGACACCGTCTCCAGCTGGCCGTCCTTCAGGATATTGAAGGCACCGTCCACCATCGTCACGCCGCCGTTGGAGGCGCCCATGTTGATCATGGCCATGGCACCTGCCGCCCAGCACATCGCGATGAAGCCTTCCACCATCATCATGTTGTAGAAGGTCATGCGGCCTTCCTTTTCGGACTCCATCGTGCGGGAGATCAGTGCGGTCTGGGTGCTGTGGAAGCCGGAAAGGATACCGCAGGCAACCGTCAGGAAGAAGGCCGGGAAGAAGTGTCCGCCGCTGAAGGGGCTGGATCCGAAATAGGCACCGAAATCAAAGCCGCCGTCTGCTGCGAAAACTCCGACCGTATTCCAGTTATCCCAAACATTGATCAGAGGATATCCCTTGGCGAAGATCGCAATGAAGATACCGACTGCCGAGAACACCAGAATCAGACCGAAGATCGGGTAAACACGTCCGATGATCTTATCGATGGGGAACACCGTAGCGATCAGATAATACACGAAAATCGCCGTGTAAATGATCCAAGTGGAGACCTCCTGCGGCGTACCGCCGAAGCCGAACACCTGTGTTGCTGCGATATCGCCGGGGGTGTAAATGAACACGGCGCCGACCAGCAGCAGAAGAAGGCAGATGAAGATGTCATACAGAATGTACACAACCTTGTTGGTGTAGTTCCTGATGAAATCCGGCATCTGGATACCGCCGTCGCGCGTGCAGATCATGCCGCTGAAATAGTCATGCATGGAGCCGCCGATGATGTTGCCGATCGGGATTGCAAGGAATGCAATGGGTCCGAACAGGA
>CAYXAN010000319.1:0-2490 GCA_964461705.1 uncultured Sarcina sp.
CTGCGCCTAAAACAGATCCAGATTGTCGGCCACCGCAATCTGCGCGTGATCCCCCGCCACAAGATAGATCCCTCCTGCCAGCAGAAGAAAAAGAGCAGCAACAACAGCCGCCTTGTGCCGACGGATCCATCCGCCGGCCTTCCTTGTGCTGCTTCGCCGCTCCCTTTTGTCTGTCTCCATGATTTTCTTTTTCATTCGGACTTCATCTCATCCTTTGTGTTCGCCTGCCTGTCGTTTTTCGCCGCATGCAGGTGAATGCGGTCAATTTCGAAATTTCTTCGATTGTTGCGCTCCAGGTTGGACAGGATAAGCCCCGAGAACAGGGCCTGAATCGCGGCCAGCATGGCAAAGCCGCATACAATCAGGGTGGGGAATTTGGCCACCAGACCCGTGCTCACGTAATCCATCAGAACCGGGAGAAAGAACGCCGCGGATATCAGAGCCAGCACCGCCGCCAGAGCGCCGAAAAAGCCAAGGGGCCTGTAATTGCGGTACAGACGGACAATGGTGCGCAGGACACGGAAGCCGTCCGCAAAGGTATCCAGCTTTGATACGCTGCCCTCCGGGCGGTCGCGGTAGTCCACGACCACGTTTTCGATCTGCATGTTGTTGTAGACCGCATGAATGGTCATCTCGGTTTCAATCTCAAAGCCCTTGGACAGCACCGGAAAGGTCTTCACAAAGTCATAGCTGAAGGTCCGGAATCCTGTCATGATGTCCTTGACGCTGCAGTCGAACAGACGGTTGATGCTGCCCCGCACCAGAGAGTTGCCGGCGTTATGAAAGGGTCTTTTGTTCTCCGTGAAGTAGGTGGAGGAGAGCCGGTCTCCCACCACCATGTCCGCATTGTGCTCCAGCACCAGACGAACCATCTCCCCGGCGCTTTCCATAGGATAGGTGTCATCCCCGTCCGTCATGACATAGCATTCCGCGTCAATTTCACGAAACATGCGGCGAATGACATTTCCCTTTCCCTGCATATATTCCCTGCGGACAACGGCTCCTGCCTCCTTTGCCAGCTCGGCCGTCCGATCCGTGGAATTGTTGTCATAAACATAGATCACCGCCCCGGGCAGTGCCCTCCTGGCGTCGGATACGACCTTCTGAACGGTTTTCTCCTCGTTGTAGCATGGAATCAAGACAGCAATCCGATCCATTTTGTCTTCCTCCTGTTGCCGGACAGGAAAGATCCGGCCTGTCTCCAACTCTCTATTCCTCCGTGTTGGCACCCTGATATCCGCCGGTCAGTGTGAAATCCAGCATGTTGCCGACATAACGCTCTACCGCCTCATAGACCACCACATCCGGATCCTCCTGAAGAAGCTGCCCGTAACTGTAGGTGTAATAGAAGGTGGTATAGGTCTGTGCATAATGGCAGGCAAGATACGGTGCCATCATGGTGGAGAAGGAATCGCCGACGACAAAGAGACTGCCTCCCGGCGCCTGTCCGTCCGTCGTGGCATAGCGGAACACATGCCCGTCCTCCTCCTGCGATACCGTCATGGGGTGGACGGTATACCCTGTCAGCTGATAGGACGGGCAATCGTTCAGAACGCCGCCCAGATGAATCAGCCTTGCCAGATCATAGCTTCCGGTCTGCCGGTCTGTCACCGTGACATATTCGAGTCCGGTAAAGCCAAAGCCCAAGGTCTTCACCAGCTTCTCCGATCCCACATAGGCTCCCAGATTGTTCCAGTGGGTGTCATATTTGTAGTAGATCTCCATGTCCGGATTCTGCTCGCGGTACCTCAGCAGATCATCCAGGGCATACACCACCTTCAGATCCGTATTCTCCTGCAGGTAATTCACCAGCTGCAGCACCCGGCAGCTTTCCGCCGGCTCGCCGTACATGTCCGGCATGCAGTCGCTGTAGACCCTTTCCTTATTGGGGGCAAAATAAATCACAAAATCACAGCCTCTTCCTGCCAGCTCGTCTCTTGCCGCCGTGAAGTTCGCCGCAATTTTCTCCAGCTCCTCCTGTGTAAACAGATTGGTTCCCATGTAATCGCCGATGGGATCCTCATCCGCCACCTGCGCTCCCTTATAGAACAGCCATCCGTCCTTCCCCACAATCACGCTGTCGGAGGAGGAGGTCTTCAGCACCTTGTATTCCAAAAGACCCTGCAGCGTCAGAAGCTGATTCCGAAAGGGCAGATGGTCATTGAACCAGTCCTCAAACTGAGACGGAAAGGTCTCAACGGTGGTCACCATGCCGGCGTCCTTCGCCTCCTGACTGCCGGGCAAGGAGGCCAGCGTCCGCTGCTCATAATTGGTCGTATCCACATGATCCCGGATCACACAGAAAAAAACAGCCGGGAGCAGAACCAGTGCCGTCATCAGAAGGATATACAGAACCTGCATTCCCTTGTTAAGAGGCCGGACTGCCTTCGTTTTACTTTCTTCGTTCATATCGTCATTCCTGTCATTTGGCCGGTTTTGATACTCGTGCTGAAGCTGCGGCGCCTGCGCAGGCAGACACCGCTGCAAATA
>CAYXAN010000320.1:0-2476 GCA_964461705.1 uncultured Sarcina sp.
CCGCTGCAGACCAGAAGAAAGGTTCGAATTCTCTGAAATGCCGTGTGCCCGGCCGATTCGGTTCGGATATGCAGCAGCCGGTTGATGCACCCCCACAGGGGAGTCCCCTCCTGCTCGATGACAATATAGCAGAAGTGTAACAGCCCGGAGCCGATGATATATTTGAGATAACCGCCGTGCCAGAAGCCAACGACAAACCACATCAGGAACATGGCAAGGTACATCGGAAGCTTTTTGCCCTTTTTGCGGCCGAAGCGCTTCACCGACCGTTCCCGAAGACGAATGAACAGCTCCGTCTTCTGCAGCGGATAAAATACGTAGTCCCTGCACCACGCTCCCAGCGTGATGTGCCACCGCCTCCAAAATTCCGTCATGGATGTGGAGAAAAAAGGAGTCCGGAAATTTTCAGGGAGCGCAAGTCCCAAAATCTGCGACATTCCAAGGACAATATCCATGCAGCCCGAGAAGTCTGTGTACAGCTGCACGGCAAACAGCGCCGCAGCCACGGGAATATAAAAGCCGTCATACACCCCGTAGCTCCCGAAAACGGTGTTTACCATGACCGCAGCCCGTTCGGAAATCACCAGCTTTTTGAAAAATCCCCACAGCATCCGCTGTGCTCCCCCGATAAGGGCGGTATAGCTTGGGCGCCGCGGCTTTGACAGCTGGCACTCCATCTCCTCATATCGAGCAATGGGGCCGGACGTCAGCTGTGCAAAATAGCTGCCGAACACGGCAAATCGCAGCAGATTGGTTTCGGCAGAAAGCCCTCCGTCCTGAACGGAAATCAGATATCCCAGAAGCTGCAGCGTGTAAAATGAAATGCCAAGGGGCGCCATGGCGGACAGCTCCGGCACCTTTGCAGAAAGATGAATCGTATCGCAGACCGCCTGAACGCAGGGCAGATATTTGTACAGCAACAGGAGCAGCAGATTCAGCACCACTGTGCCGCAGAACACCACCTGCTGCAGCCGCGTTCCCCGCTTTTTCTGAATCACCCGTGCCGCCGTGTAGACGCTCAGAATGCTGCTCGCAAGGCACACGATCGCCGTAACTTTATACGTCAGGGACAGAAGAAACACAAGGTTTCCCACCAGCAGCACCAGATTCTGCAGCTTTTTCGGAAACAGATAGTAGATTACAGTAAGGAGCAGACAAAAGATCAGAAACTCCAACGAAATCAATGCCATAAGAACAACTCTCTCTAAGACAAGCTCACGAAATACGGCGAAGAATGATGTCTGCCATCTCACCTACATTCTTCATTCCCGTCGTCTCGGACATCGTAAACTTCATGCCGAACGTTTTTTCCACAGAAACAATCAAATCGATGTGCTCCAGAGAATCCCATTCCTCGATATCATCAGAGGTTGTCGAATCCTCCACCGTGATGGACTCATCGTCAAATACGGTTCGAAACACCTCGTTCAGCTTCTGAAACACCTCTTCTCTTGTCATTTGCGTCTCCTTCCTTCGCTCTCGTCCGATCTTTAATCAGATCTTTCGCACGATCTTTTGTCTGATCTTTAGCCCGGTCCTTATCACGTCTGTTTCTGTTCTTTTCCCGATCTTCATTCGGTTGATACGCCCCTGAAGTCCCTGCTATAACTTCTGTATCACATCCGTCTTGTGCTGATATCCTGCATCCAGCTTCAGGCTCCAGACCGTGTTTCCCTCCGCGTCCTCGGAGATTTGGGTAAAGCCGAGCAGACCGTAGAGCGATTTTACCATCTTGTTTTTGGCTGTAGGATAATAATATCCGCGGATTTCCTCTATTCCCCTTGCAAGGCAGTCCTCCGCCAGCTGATCCATCATGGCAAATTCCATCTCCCTCTTCAATACGCGGCAGCTCATAAGCCACAGCTCGATGTGAAGCAGAGTCTTCCTGACCGCGTCGATGCGGCCGCAGACCACACTGACAACTCCGTTATCCCCGAATTTGTCCTGCAGTCTTCCGTACAGAGTAATCCGATCGGGGTCCGCTGCGAACCGTTCAATATCCGCCTGCGAGCAGCGAAGAGTCGTAAGATTGAACTGATTGCTCTTGTTGGTCAGCTGCGCGATACGCGTCATATACATGGGGGCAAAGGGCCGAATCTCCGCCTTCATCTCCAGAGACAGAAGGTAATCGTGATAGTCCGAGAAGCTCGCCTCCTGTCTGGCGCGCTGCAGGTTCGCGCGATACATTTCATTTCGCTCCAGATCATCCGCAGACAGCGTCGTCACCTCAAAATATCCCGCGCGGTCGATCTCCGTGATGTAATGCTCCGGCACGGTAAGCTCCGGTACCCCCACCTCCGGCAGCTGTCCCTTCACAATGTGCCGCTCCGCAGGATTATCATCCACAAAAACAAGTGCATCCGTTCCGATATTGATCTCCTCTGCGATTTGCACCAGATTCCGGTCCTTCGGCTCCCAGTTTGCCTTGATCACCAGAAAATCCTCCGGGTGCAGCAGGGAGTCCGGACGAGAGAGA
>CAYXAN010000321.1:0-2437 GCA_964461705.1 uncultured Sarcina sp.
GCAAAGGATGCAACATACTGCTGATTGATCCAGTTCGGATCGGTGCCGAGATCATCGCCGTAGGCAATCACGGTGGCGATCGGTGCCACGACGCCCTCATCGTACAGGGTCTTGATATAGGTCAGCACCTGCACCAGATCCTCTTCCTCAAAGCCTCTTGTCTTCGTATCGTTGACAAGAACCGTATTCCCTGTCAGCTGCTGCAGATAAGGGCGAATGATCATGGTGTTCAGATTGGAGCTTCCCATGGTCAGAAGATACATGTCGGAATTGTATTCCTTGACCTTTTTGCCCATCTCCACGATGTCATCCCAGGTATAGGCCTGGCTGAAATCAACGCCGATCTCCTCAGCCAGCTTTTCGTTGTAGATCAGGGCATGTCCGGAAATTCCCGTAGGCAGTCCGTACTGATGTCCGTCAAACTGTCCGTTGTTCTTTAAGATGATCTCATCAAACGTTGTCAGGTCAATCGTGTCCGTGAAATCATTGAAATCCGCAAAATATCCGGAATTGGATTCCACATAGCCCGGCATCCAGCCGGTTCCCATCTGGAAGATGTCCGCGATCGTCCCGGAGGTCAGCTGTGTGGTCAGCTTCTCCTGATAGCCGTCGCTGCTGCCGTACTCAGCCTCAATGGTGATCCAGGGATACTCCTCCTCAAACTGCTCGATGACATCCAGAGTAGCCTGCGCGCGCTCATCGCCGCCCCACCACATAAACCGCAGGGTGACAGGCTCCTGGCTGTCGGAGCTTTCCTCTGCCGTGTCATCCGCTGTCTCTTCCGCGGATTCCTCTGTCGCCTCACTCTCCTTGGCATCCTCTGAGGATGAGGTGCTGCCTGTCGAGGAGCCCCCGCATCCTGCCAGCGATGCTGTCATCGCCGCCAACAATAACGCCACTGTCAACTTCTTCATTCCAAACCCTCCTTCAATTGCTTGTTGTTGCTGATGTCATTATTATGTTCCTTTTCAAAACCGGATCGTGAGTCCTTCCCTCCTTCAAAACGACCCTTTATTTTCTGTGATCTGCGAAAAAGGGACTGATTTTTGGAATTCCAAAAATCAGTCCCTTTTCGGGTGTACCTTCCCGCCCCCAAATGCCGATGAACGCATTCATCTGTATTCACAGCTCCGGGTCATGCCTCTTCGCCCTCAATGATCAGCAGATTCCAGGGCTGCAGTGTCAGCTCCTGCCCCTTCTGCACAGGTGTCATCCCGCCTGTCAGCTCGACTCCGTCCGCCGGGCAGCAAAGCCTCTGTTCCCCGGCGGAATAATTCATAAGATAGGTGATCCTTCTGCCTTCCCCGTTCTCTCCTCTGCGAACAATGATCGGAAACCGCTCCTTCGGCAGCCCGATGCCTGCATCCTCTGCCGCCTTTTTGATCACGGCATCCAGAAAGGCCTCGGATCCCCAGCAGCCAAGGTAGATCGCCTCACCCTTTCCATAGGTATTCCTTGTCACGGCCGCAAATTTTCCCCAGGAGGGATGTACGTAGGATACCAGCGTTTCGCTCTCCTTGGGGTTGACCAGCTCCATCACTTTTTCCGCCCTCTGTCCGTCTACATCAAGGACATCGCTTCCAAGACCGACATTCTGCGGAACGGTTACATGGCTGTAGGAGGCTCCGATCACTTGGCTCAGCGTATGCGGTGCCTCGTCAGCCCAGACCTTCACATTCTCATCCGCAAAGGCGGACTTGAAGGTCAGAAGAATGTGTCCTCCCTCCGCCGTATAATGCCTGATCGTATCCAGCAGCCCCTGCGACGCCGCATACAGCGCAGGGATCACCACCAGGTCATAATCGCCGATCCTCTCCTTCGCATTCTGCGGGAAGATCATATCGCATTCCAGATTCATCCGATACATCCGGTTATACAAGCCCATCAGGACGTCGTTATAGCAAAAGCCGTCCGGATCCCCGGCCACGCCGTGGTTGACGGAAAACCAGTCAAGAGCCTTCAGCGCCGTGTTGCTGACAAGGATGGCGGCGCGGTTGTGCTTTTGCAAATTCACCAGATGATCGCCGAAGGTCTGCCATTCCCTGCCGATGATCCGGCAGGCCCTGTAGGTCTCATTTTCCTTAAAATCATGCGACAGGACACCCTTCCAATAGGTCTCACAGGCATTGTGAATGGAATGCCAGTGCCAGTATTCGACCATGTTGGCGCCCTCCGCCGCATGCGAATAGGCCTGCAGACGCAGCTGCCCGTCATAGGGAAGCCACTGGGGAAAGCCCTGACACTCCGTCTCCAGGACAAAATAATTGTCCCCCTTGACGGATCTTGTCAGGTCGCCGCCGAAGGCGATCTCCATGCCGGTCAGCTGATCCTGCGAGGGGTGGTAAATATCCGTTCCCACCACCGTCATCGCCCTCGCATCCTCATAGACGTCCACCGCCCCGTTGAGGCCGTAGGAATAGCCGATCCAGTTAAAATC
>CAYXAN010000322.1:0-2432 GCA_964461705.1 uncultured Sarcina sp.
AGGCTGCAGAATGTCCAAATCACAAAACTCCAGCAGCATGCGAAATCCATAGCGTGTTGCCTCATGCTCGCCGCCGGTTACCATGATTTTGTTGCCCGCCGACTTCTTCAAATCTCTGTAGGACCAGTAATCATCCGGATTAAAGCATTCCTCTACCCATTCAAATCCCAGCTGCTCCGACTCCTGCATCAGCTTTTTGGCATAAGGCAGATCCAGAGACATCCAGCAGTCCCACATCAGCATGAAATCGTTTCCCACCTTTTCACGCATTTCCTGTGCCTGCTCCAGATTCTTCTTCAGACCCTCTTTCCCGTCTGCAGGGCCGTAAACCAGGGGAAGCTTTCCTCCGATAAAGCCCATCTTTTTGGCAAGATCAGGCCTCGGTCCTGTTGCATAAAACTGCAGCTCGTCGCGAACCTTTCCGCCGATCATTGCATACACCGGCTCCTGGCGCAGCCTTCCCAGAAGATCCCAAAGAGCCAGATCAATCGCGGAAATCGCATTCATAACCAGACCCTTCCGGCCGTAATACAAGGATCCGCAGTACATCTGATCCCACATCTTCTCTATGTTTTCCACCGGCTGACCAACAATAAAACGATCCAGATGGTTCATTACAAGCCATGCGGCCGGATAACCACCCGTGGTGATTCCAAAGCCCACCGTTCCATCGTCAGCTTCCACCTCAACAACCAGTGTTTTCAGTGCATTCAGGCCAAAGCTGGTTCTTGTTGCCTTATACTCCGGATACACACTCATCGGTGTCGCGATCTGCTGAACAATCCAATGATCCTCTGCCTGATCGTGGTAATCGGCGCCTCCCCCTTCTACAACATAAGCTCTGATTGCCCGTACTGTTCTTCCTGTAACTCCCATGACAAACCTCCTTAGCCTTTCCCCTGCTGTATAGTATGTAAAACCTCTCTTACCTTTTCCTTCTTCTCCGGACTCAGCGAAAGTCCCGGAAGACGTTCTGCCCCTCTTATTCCGAGTATTTGATAAACCGCCTCCTTCACCGCCAGAAGAAGCGGCGTACCATACTGATATATCTGAGCCGCCTGTTCCATTCTGTGTGCGGCAAGCTCCATTCCTTCCTCATCATGCTGCTCAGCCGCGTCAAGAAAATCTCTGGTGAATTCGGGTGCAAAATTTCCTGTTGCATTGATAAAGCCGTCAATTCCAGCCCTTCCCATATTCAATGCCTGTGTTTCATATGCACAGAAAACAGAGAAATCAGGCTTTTCCTTTTTTATGTCCAGCATGGCCAACAGGTGCGCTTCATCCGGAACCGTATCCTTAATCCCAAGAACATTGCCTTCACCCAATGCCAGCCGCCTGACCAGATCAGGATTCAGATCAAATCCGGTCAGTGCAGGAAAGTTGTAGAGAATCAGCGGAAGGCGAACGGCTCCTGCCAGAGCATGGTAATAAGCTTCCACATTTTCCTCGCCATACACATTGAAATACGGAATCACTGCCAGCAGTGCAGATGCGCCGGATTTCGCTGCCTGATCAGCCAATGCCAGTGTATTTTCAAGGCAGGTGTCTCCTATTCCTATAAAGACAGGAACTCTTCCGTCAACATAAGCAAGGATCTTTCGGATCAGCTCCAATCGCTGATCCAATGTCATTACACAAAATTCGCCCGATGTACCAAGATAAGCCAGCCCCTGTACGCCATGCCCGATCAGATAATCTGCATGGCGGAACATTGCTTCATAATCGGTTTCCCCGTTTTCCTTGAAAACGGTTACAACCGGAGGTATTTCCCCGTAAAGTCTCATCCATTTCCCCCTTTTTAAACGTCATCTACCGGCGATAGTATCCAAGCTTTTTCGAAATCGCTTCCGCTGCCAGCTTTAATTCCCTGACGTTTTTCTCCACGTTGTTCTTCAGACGGATGCTCGGTCCTGAAATACTGATTGCCACCTTGATCTTTCCTGTACTGTCGTAAACCGGCGCCGCTGCGCACCACAGGCCTTCCTCAATTTCTTCGTTATCGACGGCATAGCCCTGAATCCGAAACTGTCCAAGCTGTTTTCTCAGCTCTTCCCTGTCCGTCAATGTGTTGGACGTCATTTTTTCAAACACCAGCTCATCGATCAGCCTGTTGCTTTCCTCCTCCGGCAGGAAGCTCAAAAAAGCCTTTCCCAGACCGGTGCAGTACAGCGGCTTTCTCCCGCCAAGTCTTGCGTTTGTACTGATTGACCTTGAGCTGTCCACGATACTGATGTAGATGATTTCATTCCCGGACAAGGTCGCCATAAATACCGTTTCCTGCACATCGTCTCTTAGCTTTTTCAGAATCGGCGTTGCGATTTTATTTAAATCCAGGCCCGCAGACGCATACGCTCCAAGCTGAATCAGCTTGCCGCCCAACGTATACCGCTTGTTCCCGTCCATCAATATATAATCCCGATCTGACAAGGTCT
>CAYXAN010000323.1:0-1504 GCA_964461705.1 uncultured Sarcina sp.
TAACTCCAGAAGTGCCTTCGCTGCTCTTTCCGCTTTAAAAGCACTGTTAGGCAATGTCATATTAAAAGGAACACCGTTTTCCATTATATATCCCTCAAAAGTATTCAGAAATTCTTCCAATGATACTTGAATTGCTGCGCGAAGATGGTTCTCAATCTGAATTCCTTCCAGCTTTGTCCAGCGACGGTTATTGCAATCCTTGCACTGAACCTTCAGGCCGGAAGCCTTCGGACAGACACTGTGCCGCCAGAAATTATCACACTGGGGATAATAGCCCGCTTTTCCGGTCGTTTTATTGCGCGACCGCTTGCTGTATACATCCGTTCGTCCCCAAAAATACGAGTAAAACAGCCTTGCATGGTTTCTGGTGATTCGCTCCGGAACAATGCGTGCACCCTGATCCCGGTCAAAATCCTGTGCAGGCTCTGATACACATCCCGCAGCTGCTGTACCATCCGTCCCTGCTTTGTACAGCAGTGCCTTCAGCTGTGCATTTTCCTGCTCCAGCCTTTTGATCCGGGCTTTCAGGGCCTCGATTTCATTGATGTCCTTGTCCATATGACTCATGAGGTTCTGCACGCCTGTTTTCCGGACTTCCCACGATCTCTGCCATGAACACTGTTTTTACCACAGGTTTTCATCGGCTTCCGCCGCAGCGGCAAAGGGGCCGGGGATCACATCAATTCCCCTGTGGCTTCCGAAAAAGTCACTGTCAAAGGTAATGGGTGTCGCGTCCGGGTTTTCAAAGGGTTCATCCGGCTCGAAGGCGCTGCCCAGAATCTGCGTGTTCACCATGCCGCAGCGGTAATCCTTCAGGAAGTCATATACATTGGTCTCCAGACGCCATCTGCCGTCCTCGGCCTCCTTCAGATTCACCGTCACGTTATGCACGTTGTCCACCAGAGGATTCGACTCCTTGGCCCACGCCTTGGCACCGTTAAAATAAGCATTTCCCTTTGCCCACACGGGAAGATGGCCCGCGTGAGCCGGCTCCAGCTTGCTCATGCTGGGAACCTCCTGATCCATGTCAAACTGTGCAATCCATTCCTCATAGGTCGGATATTCATCAAAGGGATGTGTCCCGACCTCGCGGTTTTCCTCATCAAAGCCCTCGCGGCTGTCCCGCTCCTGTACATACGGCTTCGACGAATACTTCTGAACAAAAATATTGTTGTAGAAGCGATCATCTCCGTGGAGGATGGTCATAAAGCCCATGACCTCCGTGCGGTGGGGCATGTGATACGGCGTATAGCGAGAGCCTGTTCCTCCGCCGACCAAAGTCAGCGCACCGCAGATCAGATTGTGCACCATGGCAACGCCCTGGGTTGCAAAGCGAAGCGATACCTCCGACATCAGAATGTTGTGATCAATCAGGGTCGGGCCATGTCCCACCTCGACGAACAGATCCTGACTGCACATGCCGCCCTTGAGCTGCCTGGCAAAGGGCGGCTTCTGGTTGTCGTGCAGAAGGTTCTGGGTGATCCGCGTTCCCTGTGCCTCCCAG
>CAYXAN010000323.1:1514-2428 GCA_964461705.1 uncultured Sarcina sp.
TTGTGGATATGGTTGCGGCGCATGATGACATCGATGGCGGCATGCATCTTGATGCCTGCAATCTCCGCGCCGCCCAGCTCCATCATGTTGTTGATGTGATGGATGTGGTTATCCTCGATGATGCTGAACACACCTCCCATCCGGCCGATGATGCCGCCCTGCTCGCAGTGGTGAATGTTGTTGCGGCGGATGATGTGGCTGCCCACCTTCTCCTTGAGCCAGCCGTGATACTGACCGCGGCATACCGCATCCCGCTCCATCTGAGTGGGACTCTTCACATGGTGTACGGTAAAGAAATGATCATTTTCCGGATCATAATATTTGCCCAGGGAAATCCCGGCACACTTGCTGCCCCAGATCTCGCAGTCCTCAATGATCCAGCCCTTGGACCAGTGCGGGCCGATCATGCCGTCCTGATAGGCCGCCGGCGGCGCCCAGGTGGTGGCTGCCTTGTTGATGTTAAAGCCGCTGACGGTAATGTATCCGATCCCGTTTTCCTGCGGAAGGAAGCACTCTCTCCGAACCGAAATCTCTACGTTCTCCCTGGTGGGATCGGCTCCCCCGAAATTGGCATAAATCACCGTCTCGTCGGTTTTCGGATCCTGCTCTGCATACCATTTAAGGCGGGAAGCCTCCGGCTCCCAGGAGCACTCCCAGACCTCTCCTGCCTCACAGTCCTCCAGGGACGCTGCTTCATAGAGCGCCTGATCGTTCAGCCAGACGCACCCGGTGTGCTTGTCCCTTTTTGCAAAATACCAATCCCCGAACACATACGTCGTATAGGGGTTGTAATCCCCAAAGATGCTGTTGTCTATCCTCGCAGTCCAGACATTTCCCCTGTACGGTCTCCAGTCATGCACCTCCTCTGCGCCGGTGATCTCTGCCCCAAGGGGTACGATGCTGCGGTAGGTGAT
>CAYXAN010000324.1:0-2427 GCA_964461705.1 uncultured Sarcina sp.
TATGCTCAATTTCCGAAGGATCCGGCAGATTGGCAGGATTGGTCAGCTCGATCATGGTGCCGTCGGTCTTATAGACGCGATAGACAACGCCCGGCGCTGTAGAAATAATATCCAGGGCATACTCTCTCTCCAGCCGCTCCAGAACCACCTCCATGTGCAGCAGTCCAAGAAAGCCGCAGCGAAAGCCGAAGCCCAGAGCAAGAGAGGACTCCGGTTCGTAGGAAAGACTGGCATCCGAGAGCTGAAACTTCTCCAATGCATCCTTTAAATCCGGGTACTTGGACGTATCCTGAGGATAGAGTCCCGCAAAGACCATCGACTGGGCTTTTTTGTAGCCCGGAAGCGCCTCCCTGCAGGGGCGCTGCGCCTGTGTCACGGTATCTCCCACTCTGGCATCCCGGATGTTCTTGATGGATGCCGTAAAATATCCGACCGTCCCTGCCGACAGCTCCTCACATGAGATAAATCGGCCCGGGCCGAAATAACCGACCTCCACAACCTCCTCCTCTGCCCCGGAGGCCATAAAGCGAACCCTTGTCCCTTTACGGATAACGCCGTTCCGCACACGGACAAAAACGATGACGCCGCGGTAGGAATCGTACAGTGAGTCAAAGATCAGAGCCTGAAGCGGTGCCTCGGGATCTCCCGTCGGTGCCGGAATTTTTCTGACAACATCCTCCAGAACCTCCTTGACGTTCAGACCGCTTTTGGCCGAGATCTCCGGTGCGTCCATTGCCTCAATGCCGATGACATCCTCAATCTCCTGTTTTACCTCCTCCGGCCTTGCGCTCGGCAGGTCCACCTTGTTGATCACAGGGAACACATCCAGATTATGCTCCATGGCAAGATATACATTCGCCAGAGTCTGCGCCTGAATGCCCTGTGTGGCATCCACCACCAGAATTGCGCCGTCGCAGGCCGCCAGGGATCGGGAAACCTCATAATTAAAATCTACATGCCCCGGTGTATCGATGAGGTTGAACGTATATTCCTCCCCGTCGTCCGCGCGATAAATCAGCCGCACAGCCTGAGACTTAATGGTGATGCCGCGCTCCCGCTCCAGATCCATGTTGTCCAGAACCTGTTCCTTCATCTCACGCTCTGTCAGGACACCGGTCATTTCAATCATGCGATCCGCCAAGGTTGATTTGCCATGATCAATATGCGCTACTATGCAAAAATTACGAATCCTGTCCTGCTGTCTGCTCATGCGTCATTTCTTCCTTCCCAAACATTCCTCCGGCAGTCGGCACCGTTTCCTCTCCTTCGGACCGCCGCTGCCCTGCGGTTTCCTGCAACAGCCTGCACTCATCCTCCGAAAGTCTCCGGTACTCCCCCGGCCGAAGTCCCTCGTCCAGCCGCAGCGGTCCAAAGCTCAGCCGTTTCAGGTACCCCACTTCCTTCCCGTTTCCAAGGGCTGCCACCATCTTTTTGATCTGATGAAATTTGCCCTCCTGAATCGTGATCAAGGCCTCCTCTTCCTTCCCAAAGGGTGCCGGCTCCAGCAGCGCAGGCATCGCAGTAAGCGTCTCGTCGTACGGAAGGCCCTGCGCAAACCGTTCCCGGTCCGCAGCGGTAAAACATCCGCCGGGTCCGTGCGTCGCTGCCAGTCTGACCAGATACGTCTTATTGACATGAAACCTCGGCGAAAGCAGGCGGTGCGCCAGCTCGCCGTCATTGCTGATAAGAAGCAGTCCCTCCGTGTCCTTATCCAGCCTTCCGACCGGGAAAAGTCCCTTTCTTTTCTGTCCCTCGATCAGATCCAGAACGGTTTTCTGCCGGCGGTCCTCGCTGGCGGAAAGAACGCCCGACGGCTTGTTCATCATATACCAGACCGTCGTTTCATACCGCCAAAGCTCCCCCTGAAATTCAACCGCAGGGTACGGCTCCTTGTCCGGAATAAGAAAACCGGGGTCATGAATCAGCATGCCGCCAATCCGGGCCCCGTCCTTTCGTATCCTCTTCTTTATCTCACTTCTGGTTCCGGCCCCCATGTCGGCCAGATATCGATCGATTCTCATGAAGATCACAGCAGCTGCCTGCTGCCCTTTCCCTCTGTCCTTTCCTGCATAGGAAACACCGATTCCATCAGCGTTTCCCTAGCACTTGCTCCTTTGTTCGGAATGTCTTTCCAGCCACTCCTGCGGAATCTTGTTCTCGAAACGATCCTTTGAGGTTTCCGAAGGAATCTCCGTCGGATATTTGCCGTCAAAGCACGCCGAGCAGAAGCGCCCCTCAGCATCATTTCCACCGGCCAGCTTCAATGCATTTTCAACCGAAAGATATCCCAGGGAATCTGCTCCGATGATCTTTGCAATTTCTTCCACGGAGTGCTGGCAGGCAATCAGATTCTCTCTGGAATCAATGTCGGTTCCGTAATAGCATGGGTTTAAGAACGGCGGTGCCGATACGCGGAAGTGAACCTCC
>CAYXAN010000325.1:0-2427 GCA_964461705.1 uncultured Sarcina sp.
TGCTCCAGCAGGTTGCGGCATCCGCGCGGATATGATCGGTGTAGCTGAAAATAATAAAGCAGGCCGCCGCAATATAGACGACAGACAAAAAGCCGTACAGCCTCCCTGCAGACAGCCGGTCCAGCAGACCACTCCCATACAGCAGTACAGCGGACAGGATGATCAGGGGAATGAAATACCAATAGGTCTGATGATAGGTGACGGTCTCTCTCAGATTATAGCTGACTCTGGTTGTAAAAATCATGTTAGCCGTGAGGATTACGGCAAGGATGATGACAGACAGAACTCTTATGAAGGAGGTGGATCGGTTCCCGAATTTTTCCAGCATAACGTTTCTCCCTCGCAACCCGCACAGAATTTCTCATGAAAATACAGTAATCCTGAATCCTGTTACAGTGCCGGTATAGCAACTATTAACGACAGCCCTTGAATCATTCAGGATATATGATACAACTCATATCCGTTTTCAGCTGCAACCAATGTATAATGTTCATTCAGCACATCTTCAATGTTATCATAAGGCCGTTCCGCCAGAATCCATTTTGCCTGACAGGCTGCAAATTCATCATGGATGGCATCGCGGGTCTCCTGATTGAAGCTCCCTTGCCAGGCTTGAATTGAAAAATGCGGATAGATCGGCACGATATCATTTTCAAGATAGACCTGCTTTAAATTGATATCGCCGTACGTCATCAAAAGATCCCTTTCCTCTTCAGGAATCATTGCAATAAGCCCGGAATATCCGGCGTCATATGAAGTATGGTATTTTTCTATGTTTCCGAGCCAGCTCTTGTAGTAATAGATCCCGAAAAGAATAAAACAGCACAGTGCGGCCATGGCTCCACGCTTCATCCATTCCGCCCAACGCCGCTTGCTCTGATTCATAAGCTCCTTCACCAAAAAAATGAATTGGGGAAGAATGACGAGCGGGTAATGATAATAGAGGAATGAATTGATATACAGATACATTTCAACCATTCCTGCAATCAGAAACCAGCAGCATAACCCCGTCTTTTTTCTGAAAGCAGCAAGGAAAGCCGTAAGGAAAACGCTGTAGGAACAAAAATAAATAAAGATAAAGCTGATGTAAGTATTTTTATTCGCCTCCGAAAGCCAGGTCGTTGTATTAGATGAATAGGACAGGTTATAGAAAAACGTCCCATATAACATATCCCATAGTGCTCCCTGTGCTGCAAAATATATGGCAAAGGGGAGGAAAACAACCAGTGCACCTCCAAGAAAGCCCAGCATATTCTGCCATAAATTTCGAAACTCCCGATAGCCAAGAAGCGAAATTACAATCGCAAGCACACCGGCAGCAACCAACACACAATTGGTCACACGGGTATAGAAGCACACACAAAAAGTGACTCCGTACAGGAACGCCGCCTTTGGGGAATGCTGATGATGCTCCTCGTTAAAATAAATGTAGATGTAGTATACCGAGGCACAAATAAACGGCAGACAATATTCCTCCGTCAGATTCCCTTCGCCATAGTTCAGAAAGAGGAAGAACATAGCAAGAAATACCGTTCCAAAGGCGTATGCCGCTCTTGAAAGGCAATACCTGGCTGTTTTAAACAACAAACACAATGAGCTCCACATCCCTATCATCTGAATACAGCATATTCCGTATTTTGTACCTCCCCCTAGCAGATAGCCCAACATATTGATAAAAAAAATCCAAGGCCCTTTATGATCAAACAGATCCTTATACGGTACTGCACCCTTTAACCAACTTTTCCCGATGGTCTGAAACTGCGCAGAATCACCTCCATAATAGGCAGGATAAAGCGGCGACGTACTGTAGGAAAAGAGAAAAACAAAACCTGACGCAGCTGCCAGCCAGAAAAGAATGGACATCCATTCTTTTTTACTGCTACATTTCGGGTTCATCATGAGCATCCACTCCTCTGATCTTTTATGATTCTTCTTCCGGATCAGACTTCTTCTCAAGATCGATCCCCGATGAAAGACTGTCAAACTCATCGAGCATCTGATCGGTCAGATCGCCCTTTTCGTAATCCGCATGCTCCGCTATCGAACAGAAGGAGGAAAGCTCGTGCGTCTGTGCATCGATTACAAACTGAATGTGACCTCCTGCCCGGCAAAAGTGCTCCAGTGACAGGTCGTCCGACGGATCCGCCGACGGAAAATGCACCGTGATCACCTCACGGAGGATGGCATCATAATCCAGCCGTTCCGCTGTCACCCCCGCCTCTGCTTCCTCCTGAAGGGCAGCATAATACCAGGCCGAAATGATGTATCTCGCCCCCTCACAGGTTTCGCGGTTCTCCTTTTGGATGAACGCATCATACCTTGGCTTTCCGCAGACTGCAGCCAACACGGCAAGACCGATGACTAGCCCGCTCACAATCCATTTTCTCCTGCTCACTGTCATTTGCTCCTGTTCCAAAAACGCTCACG
>CAYXAN010000326.1:0-2420 GCA_964461705.1 uncultured Sarcina sp.
AGACACGTAGGAGGAGTGGTCGGAGTCATTGTCCCATGAATAGACAAAGTCCGTTACCGCCAGAATGTCCCCGTCAAAACCGTTCACGCTGATGTATGCATAGGCTTCGCCCGGCTGCAGCTGTCCGATGATGTCATCGAAGGAATCGAATTCCGTTTTGCCGGTGCGCTCCTGAAGAAAATCATGAAGAGTCTCCGGCTGCGCGGAGTCGGCTGTTTCCTCTTTCGTGTCGGCAGCTTTGTCAGCGGCTTCCGACGCAGCCTCTTCGTCTGTCGCCTCCTCCGTCTCCTCCGCATCGGCAGCTGCGGTCTGCTCCGCATCCGCTGATGTATCGGAAGAGGAGGGATTGCTGCAGCCGGACAATGTCCCGCACATCAAGGACACTGACATCATAATCACCGGTACCAGCATTGCTCTTTTCATTTCATCTGTCCTCCCTTAACCCTAACATCTTATATATCCGTACACGCGTCGCTGCGTCTGTCCTGTAACCGTATACGCTGCTGCACATGATAAAGTTACAAAAACTATTTGACAAGTGTGCCCCTGATATAGTAGCATATACCTCGTCCCAAAAAACAGACGTCATTGGATCGGACATTTGTGTTGGGAATGCAGAGTGTGCTGTATGGGTGCGGCATGATTGTGTACTGCTGATGCGATAGTAGCTTAGTTGGTAAAGCGCCACCTTGCCAAGGTGGAGAGCGCGAGTTCGAGCCTCGTCTATCGCTTCTTGTGGAATCCTCTGAAATCGTTGATTTTGGAGGTTTTTTTGTGCAGCCGGCAATTGTCTGCCGTGAGATAATCAATCGTGCTGAAAAGAAGGGCTGAGTGAGAGGCCAGGATCAGCTAAGGCGTTAAGGAGGTCACAATGCAGAAGGATATTTCGCTGGTTTTTACAGGAGACATCGGCTTTGACCGGTACATGGACGGAATGTGGGAGGATGATGAGCTGATCAGTGCACCGGTGCTGGATTTTCTGCACAGCGCAGACCATGTCATTGCCAACGTGGAGGGACCCCTGGTGGATCAGGCGGTGAACCGGACGACAGAGGGCACCAGGCAGCTGATGCATACCATGAATCCGGCCGCCGTGCGGGTGCTGAACAGGATGCATGCGGACATTTGGAATCTGTGCAACAACCATATCATGGATGCAGGACCGGAGGGACTGGAGGCAACCCTTGCGCAGGCAAAGAGAAATCATGCGCAAACCATCGGTGCCGGACGGAATCTGGAGGACGCCAAACGGCCGCTTTATCTGGAGGAAGCAGGCGGGATCGGGATGTTTTCCGTGGGATACCGGCGCGGCTGCAAGCCGGCAGCGCCGGATTATCCGGGGTGTTATCTGTGGAATGAGGTCGAGCAGATTCGCGAGACGGTAAGAAAGATCAAATCCCGGTGCCGATGGTGCATTCTGGTGGCGCATGCAGGAGAGGAGTTTACTTCTCTTCCCACTTGTTACACCCGGGACAGATATCTGGAGTTTCTGGATATGGGAGTGGACATCATTGTGGCGCACCACCCTCATGTTCCGATGAATTATGAACGGGTGGGGGATAAGATCATCTTTTATTCCCTTGGAAATTTCATTTTTGATACCGATTACCAAAGGGCGCAGTTCCACACGGATGAAGGGGTGCTGGTCCGACTGAATCTGACCGGAGAGTCCTTTTGCTTTGAACCTATGGGACTTCGCATCAACAGGGAAAAGGAGCACATCGAAGCGGCTCCGCTGCCGGATATTTTTACCGATGTCCCGGCCGGAGAATACGATCTTTTGGCTCCTCTTGCTGCCAAAATGTTTATTGCCGCGACAAAGCGTCAGCAGATCTATCTGAATAAGGACAGGTGGCAGAATGCCACAAAGGAGCAATGGGCACAGCATTTTGCGGATCCGAAAAGAGCCGGAAGGGTGCCGGGAGAGGCGCTGGACTTTAGGATTGTCTGCGACCTGGCCGAAAGGGCCGGAGAGGGGCGCTGGAAGGAGTCGAAGCTGGAGAAGGTGAAGGCATATATTCTGGAACAGATAGAATGAAGAAAAACAGCGGCCTCATTCGCGTGAACTACCTGCCCCGGTGCCGATCGTGATCCGATCGACACCGTTTTTTGTTCTGCATATATGTCCGGTGAGACAAACGATCATGGTATAATTGCGGGCGGAAGCATTGTGGTTTTACATCGCAGGAGACTTGCAGCGACGATGAAGATATGTGTGATCAACGGTTCTCCCAAGGGGAACGATTCTGTTACATTACAGACGGTATTGTTTCTGGAAAAGAAATTTCCGATGCATGAATTTCAATATCTGAATGCCGGTGCGAGGATTCGTGCGCTGGAAAAGGATCCGGCAGAGGCGCTGCAGATGCTGGGCCGGGCGGATCTGCTGCTGTTTTCCTATCCGGTTTATACCTTTCTGG
>CAYXAN010000327.1:0-2392 GCA_964461705.1 uncultured Sarcina sp.
GGTAGCATGGATATCATGAAAGATAAAAGACAGATGGAAACACAAGCGAAGGATGTTCCGGTCGGACACCGCACATCGGATTATTATTTTGATCTTCCCAAGGAGCTGATCGCGCAGGATCCCAACGAGGTGCGGGACGCCTGCCGGCTTTTGTGCATCGATAGGGAAACCGGTGCACTGGAGCACAAGGTATTTCATGACATCATCGATTATCTTGAGCCGGGAGAAACCCTGGTTCTCAACAACACGAAGGTTATTCCGGCAAGGCTTCTTGGCACAAAGGAGGGAACCGGTGCCAATGCGGAAATTCTTCTTCTGAAGCGCCGCGAAGGGGATGTGTGGGAAACGCTGGTGCGCCCCGGAAAGAAGCTTCGGCCGGGAGCGCGCGTTGTCTTTGGAGACGGACTTCTTACGGCAGAAATCCTGGAGGTCGTGGAGGGCGGAAACCGTTTGGTGAAGTTCTGCTACGAGGGGATTTTTGAGGAGGTGCTGGATCGGCTGGGCGAGATGCCCTTGCCGCCGTATATTACACACAAGCTGGAAAATCCTGATATGTACCAGACGGTATATGCCAAATTCGACGGCAGCGCGGCGGCTCCCACCGCAGGGCTTCATTTTACCCAGGAGCTGCTGCAGCGGATTCAGGAGAAGGGGGTGAACCTGGCCTATGTGACCTTGCACGTGGGACTTGGAACCTTCCGCCCGGTCAAGGTGGATGATGTGACGCAGCATCAGATGCATACGGAGTGGTACAACGTTTCAGAGGAGGCAGCCGGCCTGATCAACCGCACGAAGGCAGCAGGCAAAAGAGTGATTTGTGTGGGAACCACCAGCTGCCGCACCGTGGAGTCAGCTGCAGACGAAAACGGCATCGTGCAGGCAGGCGCAGACAATACCTCCATCTTTATTTATCCGGGATATCAATTCAAGGTGATGGACGCTCTTATTACCAATTTCCATCTGCCGGAGTCAACACTGCTGATGCTGGTATCTGCCTTTGCAGGAAGAGAAAACGTGCTGCACGCCTATGCAGAGGCCGTGAAGGAGCAATATCGGTTCTTTTCCTTCGGCGACGCCTGCCTGTTTCAGCATAAAAAGACGTGAAAGATGAAATGCTGCGATAAAAGACTGTAACACTTTTTGAAACGAAGCGTATATATAAGCAAGAAACAAAACATACATCATCTCAGAAAGGATCGTGCATTATGACTATGTTTGCATCTCTTGTTTGTATAGCGGCTTTGGTATATGGTCTGTGCGAACTTGTCTCCGCATTCTTACCGACAGCGGCCTGATATAGAGGAACAGTTCACAGCGGATTCGGAGGGACGCGCTCGGCAATGCTTGTCTGTGTTCACAGGGCAATCAAGGCATACAGTAAAAACCCATAAAGCAGCGGAATCCGACGGGGCGACCGTCTTTCTGATTCCGCTGCTTTATGGGTTTGTGTGATGCATCCTGCGGCATGCGTTTTGCGGCGAGGAAACGGCCGGGCGAATCAGCAATCAACAACGGCAGGTGGAAGAACAGGAGAGAACGGATGCTGACATACAAGGAAATTGTTCAGAATGAAGAGGTGCAGGAGCTGCTGCGGAAGGGAGACTACAATCTGGGACTTTTGGGTTATACGGATCATTCCGCAGCACATTGTGCGAGAGTTTCGGAAACTGCGGCACGCATCCTTAAGAAATTCGGATACAGCGAGCATGACATCGAGCTGGTCAAAATTGCCGGGTATATGCACGACATCGGCAATGCGGTCAATCGCACGCATCATGCGGAATACGGAGGACTTCTTGCCAATGAAATTCTGAGAGCATACGATCTTTCCGCGAAGGACCGCATTACCATTGTCTCAGCCATTTCCAACCATGATGAGTCTACAGGCGGTGCCGTGGATCCTGTCAGTGCTGCTCTGATCATCGGAGACAAGACGGACGTTCGCCGCAGCCGTGTTCGTCAAAAGCCAAAGGCCTCCTTTGATATTCACGACAGAGTCAATTATGCCGTCACGGATCAGAAGCTTAAAATCAACACGGAAAAGAAGATCATTACCTTGGACCTTCGGCTGGATGCGGCCATTTGTTCCATGTACGAGTATTTTGAGATTTTCCTGGCACGCATGCTGATGTGCCGGGGGGCAGCAGAGCTTTTGGGTGTTTCCTTCAAGCTTACTGCGAACGGCTCAAAGGTACTCTAACCCGTTCAATGTCTGCGTGTCTGCGCGAGCGAGCCCGCACATCCACGCAGCCGCTGTCCGGGATTTTTACAGATACCAATTATTGACGTGAGTGCGGAAGATCAGGAAGTCGCAGGTGGGGAGTCGGCGTGAGAAATCGGATACGGACAGGATTATACGGAGCCTTTGCAGCAGTGCTGTATGCAATGGCGG
>CAYXAN010000328.1:0-2389 GCA_964461705.1 uncultured Sarcina sp.
ATGAAATTCAGCCTTATTATGGCTTGCTGAACAGTCTGCTCAGCGCACTGGGGCTTCAGAATCTGGTGCAGCCGTGGATCGGACAAAGCAGCACGGCGCTGGGATCGCTGTGTGCGATGGACATTTGGACATCCATCGGCTTCTATGCGGTGATCTTTTATGGAGCATTGCTGGATGTATCGCAGGATGTCGTGGAAGCGGCGAGGATTGACGGGGCGAAACCGTTTCAGCTGCTGCGTTATATTCTGCTGCCTTTGATTCGGCCGATTATGGTGGTCTGTCTGGTTTTCAGCTTCGCGGGAACCGTGAAGATGTTTGAGTCGGCTCTGACGCTGACGGGCGGCGGACCCAGCGGTGCCACCCGATCCTTGTCACTGTATATGTACAATACCGCCTTTACCTACAGCAAGGTCGGTTATGCCAGTGTCATTGCGATCATCGTTTTCCTGATCTGTGTTGTGGGATCCTCCCTGATTCAGCGGTTGGACAAGGATGTGACGGAGTAGATAGAGGAGGAGTGTTTTATGCGTTCCAATAGTGCATATCGTCTCAGGAAGAAGATCAAGGGCTTTTTTCAGGGTCTGATTATCCTGCTGATTGTGATTATCGATATCTATCCGCTCTTCTTTATGCTGACGGCTTCCCTGAAGGAGCCTTCGGAGTTTGTCACGAAGCCGGCATATGCTCTGAACAGCGGTTTTTATTTCCAGAACTACATCGATGCATGGACCAAGGGCAGCATGGCGCTGTTTTTCCGCAACAGTCTGATCAATACCTGTGTTTCGCTGATCTTCATTGTGGCCATCAGTGTGTCGATGTCCTTTGCGCTCGTCAAGATGGACTGGAAGCTGCGCAAATTAGCGGATCGGTATGTGGCCTTCGGAATCATGGTTCCGTTTACGACAGCCATGATGCCGCTGTTCCAGATTTTCAGCGGATTGAATCTGATCAATACCAGAACCTGCCTGATCTTGATCTATATTTCCACCTCCATCTCGTTTTCGGTATTTCTGACCAGCGGATACATGAAATCCTTGCCGAACGAAATTCTGGAGGCGGCAGTAATTGACGGCTGCGGAATTCACGGTCTGCTGTTCCGCATCGTGATTCCGCTGATCAAAAATGCCATCATCACGAATCTGGTCATCCAGTTCTTCTTTAAGTGGAATGACCTGATGGCGGCAATGACCTTTGTCAGCAGCAAGAGGCTGAAAACAGTGCAGACGGGACTATTGTACTTTTCAGATGAATTCGGTTCCAAAAACTGGGGAGCAATCTTTGCATCGGTTTCCATCTGTGTTATCCCGATGCTCATCATGTATCTGTTTCTGAACAAGAGTGTCATTGAGGGAATGACCGTTGGGGCTTCGAAGGGGTGACAATATGAGAACGGCATCCGAGTATCAGACATACGAAGAGAGCATAAGAAAGTACATCATAGACAATATTCCGAAGGCATTGAAGGAGCCTCATTCCTTTATTCATTATCCCTTTATCGATCCGGGGTCGGTTTATGACGGAAATGTGTGGGACTGGGATACCTTTTGGGTGACCTACGGTCTGCTTCATATGCTGGATTGCTTTGAAGAGGATTTTAGGGAAAGGATCATCACGCACGCCAAAGGGAATGTCATGAATTTTTTAGATCATCAGCTGGAGGATGGATACATTCCGATGATGATTGAGGTTGCGGACTGGCCGGAGCCTTATCTGAATATGCGTCACAAGGAGGGTGTGCTGATGAACATGCACAAGCCCTTCCTGTGCCAGCAGATCCGACTGATCAGCACAAGCATCGGGGATTATCAGTGGATTGCACCGTATGTGCCGCAGCTTGAAAAATATTTCGAATGCTATCGCCGGAATTACTACATGGAGGATAAGGGACTCTATGTCTGGTGCGATGACATCATGATCGGCATGGACAATGATCCGGCAAGCTTTGGAAGACCCAAATTTTCCACAGCCAACATTTATCTGAACAGCTTTATGACAGAGGAGCTGCAGAGCATGGCAGACATTCTGAATGCGGTCGGTTTGCCGGGGGCTGGGTCATATGAAAAAGAAAGGGAGGCATTGATTGCCGCTGTCTGTGAGGAATGCTGGGACAGGCGGGATCGGTTTTTCTATTCCGTTGACGTGGATATCAAAACGCGCAAATATGACTGGTTTCATCAAGGACTTGGCGTGTTCTGGAAAACCCTGCCGATCAAGATTATGACATGGTCCGGCTTCATTCCCCTGTGGGCGAAATTTGCTTCGTCAGAGCAGGCAGAAGCGATGGCCGGCCATTACAGAAATGAGGAGCTGTTCCATTCCGGCTATGGTGTCACAACGCTGGCGAAGGATGAAAAGATGTTCAGCCTGGAAGCAACGAACAACCCGTCAA
>CAYXAN010000329.1:0-2357 GCA_964461705.1 uncultured Sarcina sp.
ACAACAACTGGTCCATCGTAACCGATACCGGCGAGAATCTTCTGGATCCCGGCAAAACACCGGCTGAGAACGTTCAGTTCCTGGTGTTCCTTCTGGCTACGATTGCCGCTGTGGATGAGTACGCGGATCTGATGCGTGTCAGTGTTGCCACCGCAGGAAATGATCATCGTCTTGGCGCGAATGAGGCACCGCCGGCCGTTATCTCGATCTTTGTCGGCGATGAGCTGGCTGCTGTCCTCAAATCCATTGAAGAAGGAACGGCCTTCAAGGGCACCGGCAAGAGCGTGATGAATCTGGGCGCTTCTGTCCTGGCAGACATCACCAAGGATACCACCGACCGCAACCGGACATCCCCGTTTGCCTTCACCGGCAATAAGTTCGAGTTCCGTATGCCCGGCTCCTCTTTGTCCGTTGCAAACCCCAACATTGTCCTGAATACGGCTGTGGCGGATAAGCTGGAGGAGATTTATGAAGCCCTGAAGGATGTCAGGCCGGAGGACATGGAGACCAAGGTGCAGGCACTTTTGAAGAAGCTGCTGGAGGAGCACAAGAAGGTCCTGTTCAACGGAAACGGCTACACCGATGAGTGGATTGAGGAGGCTGCAAAGAGAGGGCTGGACAACCTGAAGTCCCTGCCGGATGCGATGCCGCGGCTTCTTACAGACAAGTCCGTCAGGCTGTTTACCAAGCACAGGGTCTTCAGCAAGGAGGAGCTGGAGTCCCGCTACGAAATCTTCCTGGAGAACTATTCCAAGACCATTCACATTGAGTCGCTGACCATGCAGGAGATGGTTCGCAAGGACTTCACCAGCGGACTTGTCAGCTACATGAAGGATGTCACCAACGAGGCACTCAAGAAGAAGCAGCTGCTGCCGAATCTGAAGTGCACCTATGAGGATGAGATCATCACGACGCTGGATGAAACCTCCGAGAAGATCAGCCTTTCCCTTGCAAAGCTGGATGCCGACACCAAGAAGGCAGAGGGCGAGCCGGACGTGCTGAAGTCCGCGAAGTTCTATCAGGAGACCATCCTGGCTGACATGCAGGAGCTCCGCACATCGGTTGATAAGGCCGAGGCCATCATTCCGGACGGATACCTTCCGTATCCTACCTACGGACAGATGCTGTTCTCCCTTCGCTGAAACAGAGGACAAGGATCGGACGGTGTACCGGATCCCCTGAAGCGGATTCCGGCGGATCCCGGAAGATAAGATACAACGAAGTGCCAAAGAAGGGCGATGCACGATTCCTGACCCGCAGACCGGATCAGGAATTGTTGCGTACCCGATGACCATACTGGAAGAGAATCAGAGAATATGAATACATTACAGGAACAACACAGAAAAGAATTATTCGAGGCCCTGGAGGTTCAGCATGATGCCTGCGGTATCGGCACCATCGTCAACATCGACGGCCATAAGGACTACCAGGTTTTGGACGATGCCCTGCATATTGTGGAGAAGCTGGAGCACCGCGCCGGCAAGGACGCCACCGGCAAGGTGGGCGACGGCGTGGGCATTCTGACCCAGATCAGCCACAAGTTTTTCAAAAAGGCAGCACTGGCGGCGGGAATCAAGATCGGCAAGGAACGGGAATACGGCATCGGCATGTTCTTTTTCCCGCAGGATACCCTCAAAAGAACCTTCGCAATGCGGATGCTGGAGGTGATCATTCAGAAGGAGGGCCTGAAGCTGCTGGGTTGGAGAACGGTGCCGGTACATCCGGAAATTCTGGGAGATCTGGCAAAGGATTCCATGCCCTGCATCATGCAGTGCTTCATTGAAAAGCCGGAATATGTGGAAAAGGGCATCGCCTTCGACCGCATGCTGTACGTCGTAAGAAGGGAGTTTGAGCAAAGCTCGGAGGATACCTACATCTGCTCCCTGTCCTCCCGCACCATTGTATACAAGGGCATGTTTCTTGTGATGCAGCTGCGGAAGTTCTACGACGATCTGCAGGATCGGGATTATGAGACGGCCATTGCCATCGTGCACTCCCGGTTTTCCACCAACACCACACCCTCCTGGAATCGCGCGCATCCTTACCGCATGATTGCCCACAACGGTGAGATCAACACCATTCGAGGCAACATCGACCGTATGCTGGCCCGCGAGGAAACCATGTCCTCCCCGATTATGGAGAAGGATATCGACAAGATTTTCCCTGTCATTTCGGAAAAGGGCTCCGACTCCGCCATGCTGGACAACACGCTGGAGTTCCTTTATATGAACGGAATGCCGCTGCCCCTTGCCATGATGGTCATCGTTCCGGAGCCCTGGAAGAACAACCGCTTTATGGAGCAGGACAAGAAGGACTTCTATCATTATTACGCAACCATGATGGAGCCCTGGGACGGA
>CAYXAN010000330.1:0-2352 GCA_964461705.1 uncultured Sarcina sp.
GAATTTTATCCGTCCGGTCTTTTCGGGTTTTCCGGAAAAGATCTATTACCCATTTCGATTTCGATGCTCGAAGATGCCCGATGGCATCTTCTCCTTGGAGTGACTTTGTCACTCCGTGCTGCGGAGAAAGCGACTACGCGGCTTTCTTCTTGCATTCGGAAAACCTCAATGTGGCGGGCTATTTATCCGGGACACGATCTGTCTCGAAGCTCCTGCAATATAAAAGTGAATTGTCATGCATGAGCTTTGTTCGATGTGATCCAGAATGGAAAAATAGACGGGTCGTCAGAACCAACGATACCCACAAGAAACTCAGCTATGCAGCCAAGGCCATTGTAGCAATGACACGAGAAAAACACCAGACGTGATTTTTGCAGATCTGGTTGGCGTCTGTACCGTACTTCTGCAACGTTCCCGTGGTCACGGAAGCTGTCGCCGGCTGGCGGTTAAACAGCGACTCTGCTATAGTAGCCTTGAAGGAGCAGATGGAGGGCTTATGGCAGAGATTCGTCATTTGATTTTTGATTTGGGAAATGTGCTGCTGCACTATCGGTGGAAGGAGCTCCTGCGGGATCTTGGCGCGCGGGAGGAGGAGCTGGATCGCATCGGGGATGAGATGTTTGAGGATCCCCGGCGGCTGTGGCATGAGTTTGATCTCGGAAACTATACGGCAGAGGAGCTCACCGCGGAATTTGCCAAGGAATTTCCGGAGGATGCCGGGATCATTGCCGATTTTGTACGGCACGGGGAGTACATGCATGTGCCGAGGGTGCAGGTGTGGAAGCTTGTACATCAGCTGAAGAAAAGGGGCTACGGGATTTACCTTCTGTCCAATTATCCCAAAGAGCTGTTTCACAAGCACACGGAGTATGCGGACTTCATGCAGGATCTGGACGGAATGGCGGTGTCCTATCAGCTGCACCAGGGCAAGCCGGAGCCGCCGATCTATCATTATCTGCTGGACACCTATCGGCTGAGGCCGGAGGAATGTATCTTCTTCGATGACAGAGACGAGAATATCGCAGGGGCGGAGAACTGCGGCATTCACGGGCGGCTGGTGGCTTCCGAGAAATCTCTGCTGGAAGATCTGGAGCAGATTCTGAACGGAGAGATTGATACGGTGCTGGCCGGCTGTGGTACAGTTTCAGGAAATTACGTCACAGAGGCCCACGCCGGGTTAAAATAGTAATTGTTTTCATCCGGTTGTTCTAAGAGGACATCCGGGGGAAGGAGGGATCGGATATGTTTCAGATGGCTTGGCTGATGATATCGTTTTTCGCGGCGATATGGGTGCTTGTTCTGGCATGGATTGTGCTGTGCTTTGTTGCGAACTGGAGAATTTTCAAGAAGGCGGGACAGCCGGGATGGGCCTCCATCGTTCCCTTTTACAATTGTTACATCGAGTACGGGATTTACTGGGGGAACGGCTGGATTTTTGTAATCCCCATTGTTTTGGGACTCTTGTCCGGCATTCCGATCCTGGGCGTTGTGACCGGAATTGTGACGTTGATCATCCGCGCAATGACGTGCTACAAGAAGGCCGTAGCCTTCGGGGAGGGAATCGGCTTTGCGATCGGCCTGTTCTTCCTTCCCGCGATCTTCGCCATGATATTGGCCTTCGGCAGCTACCGTTACCGCGGGGTTCCGCAGGATGGCTTTTCCTATCAGCAGCTGAAGAGAAAATTCGAGGCATTCCGCGCCAAAGAGCAGACCTATACCTACGAGGCTCCGAGGCAGGAACAGAAGCCGAACGTGAACTACGAGGCTTCGAGGCAGGAACGGAAGCCGAATGTGAACTATGAGGCCCCGGAGCAGGGACAGAAACCGCATGTGAACGACGAAGCGCCGGGACAGGCGCAGAAGCCGGACATGGACTATGAAGCACCGAGCCTGGAACAGAAAGCGGACGCAGCTTATGAGGCTTCGGACCGGGAGTCCACGCAGGAATGACGATTTAATCGGAATCTCTCTGGGGGTCGTCTTCGTCTATCCCGGCCATATCGCGCAGCGGCTTCCGACAGAAGTGGTTAAAGACCGAGATCACACGGCCGACTCCGATCATGGAGCAGATGGTTCCAAGCCCTACGCCAAGGAAAAGGCTTCCGTAGAAGCTTCCGATGATAAAGGAAATCAGAACGCAGCAGACGTCTACGCAGTTTTTGGTGAAGCCGATTTCCTTGCCGGAGCGCTGCGCGATGCTGTAGACAATGCCGTCGCCGGGGTTCGGGATCAGATCCATGTCCACGGTCACCGCTGCGCCGATGCCGGTCAGTACAATGCCCAGCACCAGAACCGCAAGATCCATGGGCAGGTGACCGCTTTCATAATGAAAGAACCGTTCAAATAAGGCCA
>CAYXAN010000331.1:0-2349 GCA_964461705.1 uncultured Sarcina sp.
ATAGATGTGCTGCAGATCCATGTCATTCACACCGTACGGTGCAAAAACGGGGGCGAAAACACATACGATGACAATCGCCGCAAACAGAATCACACCGGCCCGCGAACCGGGATTTTCCCAAATTCTTTCCAAGGTTTCCTTCGAGATTGAGGTTCCCCGAAGTACCTCCTCCCTCTCCTTCTTTTTCTGAATCCACGTGTTTTTCATTTGTTTGCCGCCTTTTTCTTTCTGCCGGAATACTGTCCGCGGATTCTGGGATCTACAAATGCATAGGCAAGATCCACGAGCAGCATGGCCAGCGCCGTAAACAAAGCAAAAAAGATGACACAGGCCCGGACAACGGGATAATCGCGCGTATTGATGGCCGTCAAAAGGTACAATCCCAGGCCGGGCACGGAAAATACGCTTTCAATCACAGGGGTTCCTGCTACAATCCGGGCGAAACCATTGCCGATGGACGTGATGATCGGCATCAGTGCATTGGGAAGCATATGCTTCCATACCACCTTTCTCTCCGTTTGTCCCTTGGCCCTTGCCGTTGTGATATAGTCCTCCCGGAATACCCCCAGGATACTGGCTCTTGTCTGTCTGGCATTGACCGCAATCCCTCCCAGAGCGCTGCAGATAATCGGCAGGATGTAATATTGCGGGCCGCCGATCCCGTAGGCCGGAAGGAGCTGCAGCTTGGCGGCAAACAGCAGGATCAGCATCAGTGCAACCCAGAAATCCGGACAGGAAATAAAAATCATTGCAATCGTCATGGACACCGAATCCTGCCATTTTCCCTCATGAGTTGCCGCGAAAATACCAAGAAGAAGTCCAACCGCCAGGTTCAGAACCATCGCGCAGATTCCGATCAGAAGTGTTCTGGGCAGACGCACCAGCATTTCATCCAGAACCGGCTTGTTGTAAATCCAGGAATCCCCCAGATCAAATTTGATGAAGGTGTCATACAGAAAACTCCCCAGCTGTGCCAGATAGGACCGGTCCAGTCCCAGCATATGACGGACGTTTTCCACCTCCGCCGCCGTCGCACTGTTTCCTGCCACGATCCTTGCCGGATCTCCCGGGGTAAAAAACAGAATGGTAAAAATGATGAAGGATGTCCCAAGTACAATGACAATCATCCATAAAAGTCTGTTGATGATGTATTTCGCCATGATTGCTCCTTGCTGCATCATATGCACTGCTTCTTCAGACACAGCCCGGACATGCCGATGCAGAATAACGCTTCACATGTCCGGTCGCCGCGCTGTCATATAAACTCAATCAAGGTAATACTCGCATGCCCCGGGACGCAAAAACTCATTTTCGTGCAGTGCAATGGTTGCAAAGACATCACTGTATACGGCATTGATCTTCGGCGAGCAGACGGCGTAGAAGTATCCGTTCTCCTGAACATAATCAACAAAGTCCGTCATTCCCTCTTCCGTATGTCCCTCCAGCGATGCCGCTGTTTCGTACAGCTCCTGCAGCCTGTCATCGTGAATGAAGGCCATGTTCAGATCCGTTCCGAACTCGTTATAGCTGGTGAAGCGATTCCATTCACCGACCTGAGATCCGCCGCCGCAGTCCTTGTACAGGATGTCCCAGTTATCCGGATCCAGCATGTCGTTTTCGAACATGTTTCCTTCCTCGGTTTTGATTTCCGTGTTGATGCCCACATTCAGAAGAAGGGACTGCACCATGGTCAGTGCTGTCTTCGTTGCCTCATCGCTGGTACCGAACAGGATCAGCTTCTCTCCGTTGTAATCGGTCTTGGCCAGATATTCCTTTGCCTTCTCCACATCCATCACGGTATGGTAGTTTCCCTCTGCCGTTTCCCATGCCGCGCAGTAATCCGAGAAGAAGGGTGTACCGAAGGCATTGGAGGGAAGATAGGTTCCGACCGCTGTGGCAATCGCGCTATTGTCCAATGCGTACCACATGGCAAGACGGAAATTCGGATCCGCTGTGATTTTTCCCTCCGTTCCGTTCCCCATCATGACCTCCAGGGAGCTTCCCTGCGTAACATAAACGTCATGTCCGTCAGCATACTGTCCGCCCTCCTCGAAGTCCTTGACATTCTCGCTCGGAACATACTGGGAATACTGGATTTCGTCGGAGCTGAGGGCAATGACATGCTGGGAGGTTTCCGTAATGACATCGTATTGAATGGTGTCTACGTTCGCCTCATGATCCGGATCGCGCAGCTCATCTGTCTGCCAGTAATTCTCATTTCTGGTCAGTGTTACATGAGATCCGGCAACGTATTCCTCCACCTTATAAGCGCCGGTTCCGACAGGATTTGAGGTGAAATTCCCCTCCTCATAGGACTTCTTGGAAATAATGAAGGTGCGGCACCAGGGC
>CAYXAN010000332.1:0-2346 GCA_964461705.1 uncultured Sarcina sp.
TATTATATAGCACCAAAAGGAATCTGTCAACGCGTTGAAAACGGAGGGGACAGCATGGACAAAATCAGAAAAAAGCTTCCAAAGCAAAAAAGGTTCCTGAAACCTTAGAGATTTCTCTAACATTCCAGGAACCTTCTTTTATATTCAGAGCTCTATCTGATCTACCTTATAGAAGTTCTGTCTTATGCGTTCTTCTCAGCGATAGCGGCCTGTGCTGCAGCAAGACGTGCAACCGGTACACGGAACGGTGAGCAGGATACATAATCCAGACCGATCTTGTGGCAGAACTCTACGGAAGACGGATCTCCGCCGTGCTCGCCGCAGATGCCCAGGTGAAGAGCCGGATTAACCGGTTTTCCTAACTCAATAGCCATCTTCATCAGCTTGCCAACGCCAACCTGATCCAGTTTTGCGAACGGATCGTTCTCGAAGATCTTCGCATCATAATATGCGTTGAGGAACTTACCAGCGTCGTCACGGGAGAAGCCATAAGCCATCTGGGTAAGGTCGTTTGTACCGAAGCAGAAGAAGTCAGCCTCTTTTGCAATCTCATCAGCGGTCAGAGCAGCACGCGGAATCTCGATCATGGTACCAACCTGATATTTCAGCTCTACGCCGGATGCTGCGATCTCAGCGTCTGCTGTCTCAACAACAAATTTCTTTACATATTTCAGCTCTTTTACATCGCCAACCAGCGGGATCATGATCTCCGGGCAGATGTCCCAATCCGGATGAGCCTTCTTTACATTGAGTGCTGCACGGATAACAGCCTTGGTCTGCATCTTTGCAATTTCCGGATAGGTAACTGCCAGACGGCATCCACGATGTCCCATCATCGGGTTGAACTCATGCAGAGAAGCGATGATTGTCTTAATCTGCTCTACAGTCTTGCCCTGTGCATCAGCAAGCTTCTGGATGTCAGCTTCCTCGGTGGGAACGAACTCATGAAGCGGCGGATCCAGGAAACGGATGGTAACCGGGTTGCCTTCCATAGCCTCATAAAGAGCCTCGAAGTCTCCCTGCTGCTCCGGAAGAATCTTCTCAAGAGCGGCCTCTCTCTCCTCTACTGTCTCAGAGCAGATCATCTCACGGAAAGCATCAATTCTGTTGCCCTCGAAGAACATATGCTCTGTACGGCAAAGGCCGATACCCTGTGCACCAAGCTCACGTGCTTTCTTTGCATCGGTAGGTGTATCTGCGTTTGTACGAACAGCCATGGTTCTGTATTTGTCAGCCCAGCTCATGATCTTGCCGAACTCGCCTGCGATGGTTGCATCTACCGTCGGGATCAGGCCGTCATAGATGTTACCGGTGGTTCCGTCGATGGAGAGGAAGTCTCCCTCATGGAACTCCTTGCCAGCCAGTGTAAATTTCTTATTTTCTTCGTCCATAGCGATGTCGCCGCAGCCGGATACACAGCAGGTTCCCATACCACGGGCAACAACGGCTGCATGGCTGGTCATACCACCACGAACAGTCAGGATACCCTGTGCTGCCTTCATACCGGTAATATCCTCCGGAGAGGTCTCCAGACGAACAAGAACAACCTTCTCACCTCTTGCGGCCCACTCTACAGCGTCCTCAGCGGTGAATACGATCTTACCACAAGCAGCTCCAGGAGATGCGCCAAGGCCTCTGCCCAGCGGAGTAGCAGCCTTCAGAGCCTTTGCATCGAACTGCGGATGCAGAAGGGTATCCAGGTTACGCGGATCGATCATGGCAACAGCCTCTTCCTCTGTTCTCATGCCTTCCTCAACGAGGTCGCAAGCAATCTTCAGAGCAGCCTGAGCGGTTCTCTTACCGTTACGTGTCTGCAGCATGTACAGCTGACCGTGCTCAACGGTGAACTCCATATCCTGCATATCTCTATAGTGGGACTCAAGGGTGCTGCAAACCTCTTTAAACTGCTTGAAGGCACCCGGGAACTTCTGCTCCATCTCAGTGATGTGCATAGGTGTACGAACACCGGCAACAACGTCCTCGCCCTGTGCATTGGTCAGGAACTCACCAAACAGGCCCTTATTTCCGGTAGCCGGATCTCTCGTGAAGGCAACACCGGTACCACAGTCATCACCCATGTTACCGAAAGCCATCATCTGTACGTTTACAGCGGTACCCCAGGAATATGGGATGTCGTTGTCACGACGGTATACGTTTGCACGTGGGTTATCCCAAGAACGGAATACAGCCTTGATTGCGCCCATGAGCTGCTCCTTCGGATCTGTCGGGAAATCAGAGCCGATCTTATCCTTGTATTCAGCCTTGAACTGCATAGCCAGCTCTTTCAGGTCATCTGCAGTAAGCTCAACGTCCTGCTTCACACCTCTGGACTCTTTCATCTTGTCA
>CAYXAN010000333.1:0-2330 GCA_964461705.1 uncultured Sarcina sp.
TGTGGCGGCGCAGACGGCAGCGGGCAGGGTGAGCAACTTCTTCGGAACGCCCTATGATGCGTTGGGATCCACCATGGCGACCTACGGCGGCCAGAATGTAGGCGCCAAGAAGCTGGATCGATTGAATGAAGGGCTGAAGTGTGCCTCGGTGATAGGTGTTGCCTATTCCGTCATTGCCTTTGTGGTCATGCTGTTTTTCGGGAAATCCCTGGCAGGACTGTTTGTTGACGGAGCGGAGGCGGAGATTCTGGATGCAGCGGCGCAGTGTCTGGTGGTTTCCACAGCCTTTTATATTCCGCTTGCCTTTGTCAATATCATCCGTTTCCTGATTCAGGGAATGGGATATTCGGGACTGGCCATTCTTGCCGGTGTACTTGAAATGATAGGGAGGGCATTGGCGGCGCTGGTGCTGGTTCCGGTAATGGGGTATCTGGGGGCATGCTTTGCCGGTCCGATTGCCTGGGTACTTGCTGATGCCTTCCTGTTTCCTGCCTATTTCTATGTGCGAAGGAGGACATATCGCCTGTTCCGTGTGCCGATGTCTGAAGCGGCACAGCAGCCTACTCCTCCGTGCGCCGGCGATAATAGGCGGCCAGAGTAGAGCGTTGGTAAGCGCTCACCCAAAGACCCGCTGCGCCGAAGGACAGCAGCGTCAAAAGCCATAAAGGAAGAAAGCTGAGCTCCAGAAAGAGGAGCTCTTTTTTGTGCCCCTTCATCAGACGGACGCTCTTTTGGAGAATTTCGCCGGCAGATTGATGCGGATAATCCAAAAGAAGGTACAACGACGGATAGAAGAGGAGCTTTGCAAAGACCGTCGCGGCAATGCCGAGAATCAGCAGGGCCAGATAGAGAAGAAAAAGTGCCTTGTTTTCTGTCAGGTAGGAGCAAACGGTAGCGGGCAGAAGGAAGATCACCTCAATCAGAGCCGGAACCAGCCGGAGAATGACGATCTTGTCCTGATTTTCGCGAAAGCCGAGGAAGAAATCCGCCGAATGCGCCGTCTGTCCGAACTGCAGCTTGAGGTAAATACAGATCAGTCCGTATTCATAAATTCCGGTAAAGGCACTGATGAACAGGAAAAACACCAGGGACAAAACCGTCCCTATCACTCCTGATTCCGTGGGAAGAACGCAGTTTACAATGGCATTCAGCGCCATGGTCAGGGCAAGATAGAGAATGATGCAGCCGACTGCGAGGCCAAGATGCCCCAGAAGGGCATTGCGGCCCTCTGCCTTCAGGCGGGCTCGAACAAGATGAGGGGTCACGGGAGGCATGGAGGAATCGGTGTGAATCCAGTCGTTTTTTGTCTGATATTCCTGGTTTGTGAAATGGGCATTTGTTGTCATGGGAAGCTCCTTGATACAATTCAGTTCGGTCAGCAGAAATTCTTTGCGGAATCGATGCCGATGCCCTGCGGACAGGCATCCAGCAGCGCAAGGGAATCGGAAGGGTAGACCGTTGTGCCGGAATCGGGCTGCTCCGGAACCGGTGAGGTGTCGTCCCGGAGGTCAATGCCGTACTGGTTCATAATCTGCTGCAGCATATCATCAAAGCTGTAGCCGTAAATCTGCTCGGACATTCTGTTGATTTCCTTCCTTGCAGAGGGATCGGTATGGAAGAGGTAGATGCCGTAGACGGCAGCAGCCAGAATAGAAAGATTCAGGACAAGAGCAACGATGCCGGCGGTAATGGCTCTCTTTGCACCTTTTGTAAAGGCCGTCTGTTTTCCCTTTGAAAGAATGGCAAGTACAATGGCAATGGAGCCAAGCGCCAGGGGCAGAACGACGGGCAAAAAAAGCGTGCTGAAAATAGCCACAATACCGAAGACAGCTGCCGTTCTGCCGAGCTGCCTTCCCAGCTCCGGCTCCGGGTGCCAGTTGGCGTCATTCTCGAAGGTGCGCTGATTCCGGTCTGCGCCGGAGGAATCACCGCGGTCCTTGTTCAGGTTCTGCCAATAGGGATTTTGATGCGGATCGGTATAATATGTACTCATAGAATTGTGCAAACTCCTCTGCGATCACCGCGGCGGGAATGCCGGCCGGTGCGATGTCCTGATTTCTGAAAAAGCTTAGACGGTACAGGAACGAGTATAAGCTTTTCCGGAGGTGATGTCATGGGAGAAGGACAGATTTCATGAAGATTTCATAGATGGCGGGCCGGAAAGGGAACCGTGATCAAAGCGGAAATTACAGGACAGTACAGGACAGATTCCGCATTTTGTGGCACGGCATCGGTTGACATGAAATAACCCAGGGACTATCATCCTGCTTGACAGAAAACTTAATATCTCTTATTCAGAGTGGTGGAGGTACATAGGACCTGTGAAGCCA
>CAYXAN010000334.1:0-2316 GCA_964461705.1 uncultured Sarcina sp.
ATATCTCTTATTCAGAGTGGTGGAGGTACATAGGACCTGTGAAGCCACGGCAACCCTTGCAGGCGAGAGTGCTGCAAAAGGTGCCTGCCTGAGCGGTGACGTTAAGGGAACGTTGTCGAGCAATAAGGGATTTGTGACACGAACAGATCCGCCTGCTTGATATGCGCAGGCGGATTTTTTCACGGAAAATCCAAGGGAAGATATTAAGACCGAACGAGCTGCGGCGATTCAGCTTACCCAGTACATCGACTGTGTGTCGAAAGGAGAATGACGTGGAAAAGTATATTTTTACATCCGAGTCAGTAACTGAAGGACATCCTGACAAGATCTGTGATGCTGTCAGCGATGCGATTCTGGATGCCTGCATGGAACAGGATCCCATGAGCCGTGTGGCGTGCGAGACGGCAATGTGCACCGGCTTTGCGCTGGTCACCGGAGAGATCACCACGAAGGCGAAGCTGGATTATCAGAAGATCGTTCGTGATACCATCCGGGAGATCGGCTACGATGATTCCTCCAAGGGCTTTGATGCGGACACCTGCGCTGTTTTTGTTGCCATGGATCAGCAATCCCCGGACATCGCCATGGGCGTTGACAAAGCGCTGGAGTCCCGGGAAAACACCATGTCCGATGAGGAAATTGAAGCGATCGGCGCAGGCGATCAGGGCATGATGTTCGGGTATGCGACCAACGAGACACCGGAATACATGCCGTACTCCATTAATCTTGCACATAAGCTTACGAGAAAGCTCACGGAGGTACGCAAGAACGGCACACTGAGCTACCTTCGCGCGGACGGCAAGTCTCAGGTGTCCGTGGAATACGACGGGAATAACAAGCCGGTTCGCCTGGAGGCGATTGTAATTTCCACGCAGCACGATGAGAAGGTGACACAGGAGCAGATCCATGAGGATATCCGCAAATACGTCATCGACGCAGTGGTGGATCCTGCAATGGTGGATGCGAATACCAAGATCTATATCAATCCGACAGGACGATTTGTCATCGGCGGCCCGCACGGTGATGCAGGACTTACGGGGAGAAAAATCATTGTGGACACCTATGGCGGTGTCGGCCGTCATGGCGGCGGTGCCTTCTCCGGAAAGGACTGCACAAAGGTGGATCGTTCCGCGGCGTACGCTGCACGGTATGTGGCCAAGAATCTGGTAGCGGCAGGATATGCGGATCGCCTGGAGATTCAGCTGTCCTATGCCATCGGCGTAGCACAGCCTACGTCCATCAACGTCAATACCTTTGGAACCGGTAAGGTGGCGGAGGATAAGATTGTTGAGGTCATCCGCAGACATTTTGATCTTCGGCCGGCAGGCATCATCAAGATGCTGGATTTGCGCCGACCCATCTACAAGGCGACGGCAGCTTATGGCCATTTCGGACGTGTGGACGTGAGCCTTCCCTGGGAGCAGCTGGACAAGGTGGATGAGCTGAAGTCCGAGCTGTAAAAGAACAGGAAGATAACATGGTCAGCATCATTGTTCCTGTATACAATGCGGAAGCGTACATTGCAGATACCATTCGAATGGTAGTGCAGCAGACATATGCCGACTGGGAGCTTCTTCTGGTTGATGACGCTTCCACAGACGGAAGCGTACGTGCAATACAGACCTGTATGGATTCGCTGCCGGGTTCGGACATCCGCCGGAAAGAGGACCGCATCCGCCTTATCTGCAAAAGGAAAAACGAAGGGGCTGCCCGGACCCGCAATACAGGATTGGATGCGGCAAAGGGACGGTACATCGCCTTTCTGGATGCGGATGACATCTGGCGCCCGCAGAAGCTGGCAAGAGAGCTGGAATTCATGGAACGGGAAGAGGCGGAATTTGTTTTTACGGCGTATGACTACGGCGATGAGAACGGAACACCCACCGGAAAGGCGGTTCGCGTTCCACGAATGCTTACGTACAAAGAGGCACTGCCCAGAACCGTTATTTTTACATCGACCGTTTTGATCGATACGGATAAGATTGACAAAGAGCTGCTGCGAATGCCGGATATCGGCAGCGAGGATACGGCTACCTGGTGGAACATCCTGAGGTTCGGGCATACGGCACACGGACTGAATGAGCTCCTTGTGATTTATCGAAGACCGAAGGGAGCATCGCTGTCCTCCGATAAGCTTGTCGCTGTCCGCAGGATTTGGAGACTGTATCGCCATAGTGAGGGACTGAGCCTCCCTGCGAGTCTATGGTATCTTGCAGGGTGGGCAATTCGGGCCGCCTGGAGGCGAACGGTGCCGGCTCGAAGAGAAAGATTACAATAAAGAAGACGTCCTGTGTCGCATCGGACACGGGACGCCTT
>CAYXAN010000335.1:0-2316 GCA_964461705.1 uncultured Sarcina sp.
TTCCGATGAGCTTGTTATGGTGCCTCCCTGCACGCTGTGCGGAACAAGGACCGATTCCGGTCTGATTTACACGGAAATAATTTTAAAAAAGGAGAATGATATCATGAACGATCGAATCAAAGTCGGACACCCCACTGCATTAAAGGATCTCATTTCCTACGAGGAGGGCAGCATCGCCAACCTGGACATTGTTCATGCCGACAACATGAAATTTGTCCTTATGGCCTTCGATGAAGGAACCGGACTGACACCGCACCGTGCCCCCGGAAATGCCATTCTCACCGCCCTGGAGGGCAAGGCCGTCATCGGCTATGAGGGACAGGACTACGAACTGAAGGCCGGCGAAAGCTTCCGCTTCGACAAGGAAGGTCTCCACAGCGTGACCCCGCAGGGCCGGTTCAAGATGAGCCTGCTGCTGGTGCTGGAGTAAGGCTTCCCGCAGCCTGAAGCCGCAGCGTTATCACGATGTTCTTGCGTGTCTATCTTCAGACATTGACGCCGAATGCCGACGGCTGCTATCATCTGCCCTACAACCGCGCGGAGTTGGCAGATTTTCTCTGTGTCGACCGCAGTGCCCTCTCCCGGGAGCTTTGCCGCATGCGCGACGAAGGACTTCTGGTTTTTTCCGGGACAAGGATTAAGCTTCTGCAATCTCTTTCGTGACGCGGCTTCTCTCTATGAAATACCCCGCCGCATAATCCAGTACAACAGCCAGTCCCAGAGCCGCCGCAACATCCACAATGCTGTGCTGCTTGAGCAGCATCGTGGAGCAGCAGATCAGGACATCCAGGATTCTCGCACACGGCTTCCATGCCGGCATCTTCAGATTTCGGGAGCGCTGCACTCCCAAATCCAGAAAAATCGTGGAATACACATGCAGGCTGGGACACACATTGTTGGGGTTATCCGCCCCCTCGATCAGACGCACCAAAACGGCGCAAAGATCCTCTCCTTCAATCCGATCCGGGCGCAGATCAAGGCCGTTTGGCACCAGCAGATAGAACAGAAGGATCCCCAGCATTCCGGCATACATCGGCGCCATGACCCGCCATCTGGTTTCCCCGGACTCCCGCATCGTCAGATGGAGGGTCCCGACCAAGAGCCACAAAAACCAGGAGCAATACGGAACGATGGCGTATTTTACAAAAGGAATCCGATCATCCAGAGGGCAGGAAATGTGCCATACTACCGGCAGATCCAGTGTCTCAATTCCAAAAAAGCCCCCCAGATAGATGAGGAAAAATACAACGGAAAACCGATAGGGATGCTCGCAGCATTCCCGCTTTAAGAAACAAACCATTTTGCTGTACACCTTCTCTTTGATATTTCCTTAGAATTGCACGGAAAAACGAGTACCGGATCCGTAATGATGCGGTACTCGCCAGACAATCTGCGTTCAGGCCGCCCGTCCTGACTGCCTGTTCAGGTTCCCGAATAGAAGTACAGGCCTGTCAGCACCGTATCCTGATAGATGCTTCCGGAATATACGCTGTCAATCTGAATCGTCAGGGACTCTGCCGGAACCGGCGCGTCAAAGACCAGATCCTGCTCTCCCAGCGTATCCTGCAGCGTATACTGTCCGGCGTAGGATTCGCCCTCACAGGTAACGGTGATGGTGATGTCCTCCAGTCGGTTGTTGGCCTCCAGCCTCTCCTGCGAAATCTGATTTCCGTTGAAAAAGGCAATGGCCTTCAGATTGGTCTTCGCGGCAAAGGACACTGTAATGGTCACGCCGATCCCGTCGCCTTCCTCTCCCTCCTGCCAGGAGGTCTGTGTATTCTCGTCAAACAGATTCGCCGTTCCGTACACGGTTCCGGAAACCCCAACCAGCTCGGAGGACGCTGTGCACGAGGAGGGCTCGGCCCGCTGATAGGAAACCACCGCGTTTTCATCCACCGAGAGGGTGAAATTGTCCATTCCCTGCAGTCCTGCAAGGAGCTCCTCCTGCGCCTTCCTGGCCTTTGCCTGTTCCTCCTGCTCGGCTGCAGCGGCAGCCTCCGCCTGTGCCTTGGCCTCCGCCTCCGCCTTCTGCACTGCGGAAATATGCCGAACCACGACAACCAGCACCACCAGGGCGGCGATCAGCGCCACGCCGGCTCCCACCAGACGCACTGAAAACCGTCCCCTTCCGGCCTCGCGAAGGGATCGCCTGACCTTCCGGAAAAGCCTTCGGAAGGACTCTCCTATGATCTCAAGAACCGCGCAGAACGCCAGCCGAATATCCGTCGCAAAGCTCTTCCCTGCGGATTTTTGGGAAGTCCTGCGGCGGGTGATCCCCCGGGATGCTCTCCGGCTTTTTACCCCCGCCGAACGCTC